>DAITPE010000034.1:0-17093 GCA_036833775.1 Pyrinomonadaceae bacterium
ACCAAGACGATCATTTCTTCAAAACGATATGAAAACTTTTGATAAAAAAAGAAAAGTCCGATTATCGCAACAATTCCGATCGCTGCGGGAATATACAAACCGCCGAAAACCGCAATCGCTGTCCAAAAGAAAATGATGAAAAAACTGCTGTTAATGAGTTGTGCCGGAATCGGCAAAAGCGGTTTGAAAATTTTCAACAAAACTTCGAGCAAGATCGTTCCCAAAACTCCCGAAAACGCCCAACCGACAAAATTCAGAAACGGAACTCCGTAGAAAAATCCGCCATCTTTGTATTTCCAAAAACCGAGTAAAACCGCTCCTGCATCGAGCGTTAAGTCGAACCAAATTAAAATCAAGGCAGTTGAAGTTATTCGTAAAGCTATGTTTTTGAATAGATTAGCGGAAATTGAATAAGCTGAAAGCAAAAGCGGTGTCCAAGCAAACGCAACTGTCCAAGGTGCGTAGCCGAAAAGTTTATAACCGAGCAATTCCGAATACCCGAAATGTCCGTAAGGAAAACCCGTGATGATCGCGTTTGTTTCGATCAACAGCGCAAAAATGCCTAAAGCTAAAAATAAAATCAATGCATCACGCCAACCGAGCCAGCGTTTTGTGATCCAAAAAACGGGCAGAGCAAACAGCAAAACATTAATTGAGGAAAGCAAATACGACCAACTCGGCAATTCGACGTTGACCATAAAAAACGCGCCGACGGCGAGAAATAAAAGTATGAAAATCAGAATGATTTTTTGCTTGATGGTTTGAATCATTGCTAAGATAAATTAAATGCTCGACCTTAAATTTTTGCTGAAAATAAGCCGTCCGCGATTTTGGATTTACATTTTTGGTCCGTTTATCGTCGGTTTGATCAGCGGTGCAAATTCGCCGAATGAAATTTTAAGTTTGAAAAATCTCATCTTCGGAATTTATTTCCTGTTTCCTGCAAACCTTTTAATTTACGGCATTAACGACATTTTTGATTACGAAACCGACAAATTGAATCAAAAGAAAACCGAATATGAAACGCTGGTCGAGCCTGATTATCGAAAAGGTTTGAGCATCGTAATTTTGCTCACGAATCTGCCTTTTATAATTTACTCGTTTTTCATAAACTCGAAGCTCGCTTTGGCAATGTGCGGATTTTTGTTTTTCTCTTGTTTTTATTCCGCTCCGCCGATTCGCGCCAAAGCAATTCCGTTTTTAGATTCGATCTTCAACATTCTTTACGTTTTTCCGGCGATCTTTTCTTTCGTTTTAATGACCGAAAATTTTCCGCCGATTTTAGCCGTCGTTTCCGCTGGATTTTGGACAATGGCGATGCACGCATATTCGGCTGTGCCTGACATCGAAGCCGATAAACAAGCTAATTTGCAAACAGTTGCGACTAAACTCGGTGCAAACGGAACTCTTTTATTTTGTTTGGTTTGCTACCTTTTATCGGCAGTTTTAGCTTTTCAATTTATCGGAATTTTCGCCTTTTTCTTCGGAATAATTTACGCCGCGATGATGATAATTTCGTTCAAATTCAATCAAAAAAACGAAGTTTTCAAAGTCTATAAATTCTTTCCGATGGTCAATACGATCGTCGGTTTTTTTCTGTTTTGGACGATCGCTTTGTCAAAATTCGACATTTTAAAGTGATTGCAAAGGCTCGGCAGATTTGATTCCGTGAATTCGTTTATAAACCAATTCCGCGCTGATCAAACAAATTTGCGTGCCGATTCCGGGATTCGTTCCCGCTCCGACGTAATACAAATTCTTAACTTTTTTCGAGAAATTATTCGGACGAAAGATCGCCGTTTGCCAGATCGTATGTGCCAAACCGAGTGCCGTTCCTTTGAAAGAATGATAATCTGCGGCAAAATCATCGACCGTGTAAATCCGCATATATTCGATTTTTTGACGCAAATCGGGCAAATCCATTTCCTTTTCTATCAAAGCCAAAACTTTGTCGGCATATTTTTGTTTTTCTTCTTCGGAAACAAAAAGATTCGAGGCGATCGGAACTAAAACGAACAGATTTTCTTTGCCTTCAGGCGCAACCGAAGGATCGGTGACGCTCGGACAGCAGACATAAAGCGAAGGTTCACCGGGCAAAGTCGGATTTTTGTAAATGTCGTCAAAATTTTTCCGCCAATCTTCGCTGAAAAGTAAATTGTGATGAATCAGCGAAGGCAGTTTTTCGTTTACGCCCAAATACAAGATAAAAGCCGAAGGAGCTAAAATCTTTTTATTCCAATATTTATTGGGATAAGTTCGAGATTTTTCGGGCAGCATTTTGGTTTCGGTAAACTGCATATCGGCGTTTGAAATTACGATCTCGGCTTCGATAATTTCGCCGTTCTTGAGTTTAACGCCGCGCGTTTCGCCTTTTTCGACCAAAATTTCCGCGACTTCGCAATTCGTTCTCAAATCCGCACCGTTTTTTTCGGCAATATTCGCTAAAGCCTTGATGAGTTCGTAAAAACCTCCCTGCGGATAAAAAACGCCTTGATTGAAATCCATATGGCTCATCAAATTGTAAAGCGCAGGTGCTTCGTAAGGCGAAGTTCCGAGAAAAACCATCGTATATTCCATTATTTGCTGGAGCTTTTTGGTTTTGAAAAACTTGGAAACAAAATTGTGCATCTTGGAAAAAACAGACAATTTTTGCCCTTCGGTCATCACTCGTTTATTGAAAAAATCAAAGATCGTGTCGTAATTTTTGAACATAAAGTGCTGCGTTGCCACTTCATATTGATATTCGGATTGGCGCAAATATGCTTTGAGTTTTTCGCCCGAACCTTTTTCGATCGCTTCAAAAGTTGCCGTATCTTGTTCGATATTTGAAGTTATATCGACATTATCGCCGTTGTTTCGGAAAAAGATTCGATACGAAGGCGAAAGCTTGACCAAATCCAAATGATCCGAAACTTTTTCGCCGACAAGATTGAAATAATGTTCAAAAATATCGGGCGCAAGATACCAACTCGGTCCCATATCGTAGCGGAAACCGTTATGTTCAAAGATGTTAGCTCGTCCGCCGAGATGTTCGTTTTTCTCTAAAACCGTAACTTGATAACCTTTTTTGGCAAATAAACCGGCAGTTCCCAATCCGCCGATTCCGGCACCGATAATGACAATTTTTTTATTCATAAATTCCAACTAAGGCTTTGGTGGTCAGCCAAATTTTTTGACGCAAATTTGTCCGCACACGACCCAAATAGACATTATAATTAACTTTTTCAATTTCCCGTAAAATAGCCTTGTAAAGAACATACGAGATTTTTACGGCAAATCTTCCGTGCCATTTCAGCATCGGAATCCCGAGCAAAGATTCGCGGTAAATTTGACGGTTTCTCTCGATTTGGAATTTCATAAAATCGATAAATCTTTCGTCATAAACTTCGTTTTTTATATCGTCTGCGGTCAAATTAAATTGTGCTAATTCATCCAAAGGCATATAAATTCGCCCGAGTAATTGAAAATCGGCTTTGATGTCGCGCAAAAAATTGGTTAGCTGAAAAGCATAACCGAGTTTTAAGGCATATTGAAACGCATTTTCAGACGAATAACCGACGATTCGCGTAACCAACAGACCGATCACGCCCGCCGAACCATACATATATTTTTCCAATTCCGCGTAATTTTCATAGACGAATTTTTCTTCGTCCATAAACATTGATTTTAGAAAGGCTTCGCCTTCGGAAACCGGAATGTTTTTCGTCTGAAATGTATGAACGATCGCGTGCATGATCGGAGTTTTTCCGCGTCCGTTTTGCATCGCTTCGAGCCATTCATCTCGCCATTCGTTTAATTTTGCGATCGCTTCCGCCGAATCTTTCAAATTCGGGTCGTCAACGATCTCGTCGGGAATTCGCGCAAATGAATAAATTGAATAAATTGCGCGTTTGATGTCTTTCGGAAAAAATTGCGTGGCAAAATAATAGCTTGTTCCATATTTTTTCGTGATTGCTTCGCATTCTTGCCAACCTTTTTCTAAAAAGTCTTTATTCGCTTGGGTTTGCATTGTTCAGATAATTGGATTTGCCAAAGAATCAGCAATTTCCAATAGAATGTTTTCGGCATCGGAATTGAAAATTTTTTTCACAAGAATTTGATTCGCTGAATCTACTTTCCCGAAACATTCTTGATTAATCGAATTTTAATATTTATTTCGTGAATCAATAAATGGAATTCCAAAAAAATTACAGAAATATGCCTATAGTATAATTCGTTGGGAAAAAAAAACCAGATTCAAAAATATCTGAGGAGCAGCTTGAAAACTAAAAAATCCCTAAACTCTATCGAAATTTTGAACGCGGATTTGGCAGATTAAGCAGATTTAACCGATTTTTTTACAAAAATATCTGAAATAATCCGCCCTATCTGCCAAATCCGCGTTCATAAAAAGTCGTTTTTCGCTTTTCTAAAGAGTTTTTAAACAACTTCTGAAAGAATTTTATGCAAAATATGCAAATTACAGTCAAAATCTGCGAAAATGATTTTAAGAAAATTCACGAATCGTATAAAAGAAAAATCGCAACAAAATGAATAAAACAAATCCGAAAATTGATACATATTTAACGATCGGCTGCGGGCGTTGTCCGCTTGGAAATACGCCCGAATGTAAAGTCCATAATTGGACGGAAGAATTAGAAACCCTGCGTGAAATCGTGCTTGATTGCGGTTTGACGGAAGAGCTGAAATGGAGCGTTCCTTGCTACACTTTCGAGGGAAATAATATTGCGATCGTCAGCGCGTTCAAAGAATTTTGTTCGATCTCGTTTTTCAAAGGCGTTTTGCTGAAAGATACGGACGGGATTTTGAGCAAACAAGGCGAAAATTCAAACGCGGCAAGAATCGTAAAATTTACCGACACGTCGCAAATCGTTGAAAAGGAATCGATTTTGAAAGCTTATATCAATGAAGCCGTCGAAGTTGAAAAAGCGGGATTGAAAGTTGAATTTAAAGATGTTTCGGAATACGAAATTCCCGTCGAACTGCAAAGAAAACTGGAAGAAAACGAGGCTTTCAGAAACGCGTTCAATGCATTAACTCCGGGCAGAAAAAAAGGTTACATTCTGCATTTTTCGCAACCTAAACAATCAAAAACGCGCGAAGCAAGAATCGAAAAATCAATGCCGCGAATCTTTCTCGGAAAAGGGTTGAATGATTACTGAAATTACAGGCGGCGCGACGTAATTGAAATCAATTTTCCGCCCAACATAGTAAACGGAATAAAAAGTAATAAAATCGAAAAATGAAACCAAATCGGAACTATTTTCCAGAAAAGCGAATTTACCAGCAATCCGAAAATAATCAGGAAAACCCCTAAGATTAAATTTGCTTTATAAGTATCTCGCGCCACGATGGAGGTTAGACCGCCGGAAATAGTCGAATAGACCGCGCTTCTGATGATGACCATTATCAGGATCGAAGTTGTCGGTGTAAAAGGCGTGTCGTGTAAAATTGCGCTTCTAAGTTCTCTTTGAAATTCCCCGAATAAATTAGGCGAAAATGTTTCCCAGACAAAATCACTTAGCAACAATAAACTGCCCCAAAGTATCAATCCCATTAATACTCCCAAAGCTATTCGATCAAAGTGTTTCTTCATTTTTTCGCAATTTGTGCGGTAAAAGCTAAATTTAACGGATAGTATAATAACAAAATGATATTTTTACACAATTGAATCAATCGCAAAAAGTTATGAAAAAACAGAGAATGCTGATTGTTTGTCGAATAAATGTCAAAAAAATCCTGCGTTTCTCCGTTTCAATGTGCGGCTGGAAATACAACATAATTTTGCTGACTAGTTTGAAATTAGATAAACTCGGCTTCGGTTAATTTTACAAAGCGTTTGAACCGATTTTATTGATAATTTTTCAAGATCGAAAAAGCTGAAAACTAATCTGAAATCTTATGACGAAAGATGTTTTTATATTTTAGTTAGGCAAAAAACATTCTCAAATTTGCATCGGCAGTGTTTTTGAAGAAAATATTCGGGATAAGCGCAAGCTGTAAAAAAAATGATTTCTTTATTGATTCGTAATTTGATTTTTACCATTCTACAGCCGGGCTTGGTGGCGGGATTAATTCCTTTTTTGTTTCTCAAGGCAGAAAATAAAAATTTTCTGCCGAGTATCCCGACATTTTCGAGTGTAGCCGGAAGCCTTTTGATGATTTGCGGATTTTTCGTTTTGATAAATTGTATTTTGCGTTTTGCGAGTGAAGGAAAAGGAACTCTTTCACCATTTGACCCAACGAAAAAATTGGTCGTCAAAGGTTTATACAGATATTCGCGCAACCCGATGTATGTCGGCGTGTTGCTTTTATTGATCGGCGAAACGGTCTTTTTTCAATCGATTTTTTTGCTCGTCTATACGGTTTTTATATTTCTCTGTTTTCAACTTTTCATAATTTTGCACGAAGAACCGCGTTTAAAGCGCGATTTCGGGCAGGAATATGAAAATTATTGCCGAAAAATAAAGCGTTGGCTGTAAGAATATTTATTTTGTAAAAGCGAATTGGCAAGGCTTTCGCGCTTTGCTTATAATCTTTACGGTTTTTCTTTTATGACACCCAATCGGACAATCTACGTGATTCATCAATCGGCAGAACTCACAAAAGTTTGGCGCGAGCTTTCGGACGTGCAGAAACGCGAAGTTTTAAAGGAATGCGAAACGGCGGAAGAAAACGAAATTGAAATGATTATTACCGAGGTTGTCGAAGGACAACGAAGGCTTTTTTGAAAAAAAATGGGAACGCGAATCGGGCGGATTAGGCAGATTTTCGCGGATGAATATTTAAATACAATCAAATAAATCTGCCGAATCTGCCAAATCCGCGTTCTGTTTTCTTATCGATTCAAATTTAATAAATTGGATTTCCCCCGAAATTAAAACTTTTATTACGCTTAAACACCAAAACACAAAGGGAATTTAAAGAAGAATGAGAATATTAGTTACAGGCGGCGCGGGTTTTATCGGCTCGCATCTTTGCGAAAAACTTCTTTCGCAAGGTCACGAAGTCATTTGTTTGGACAATTATTTTACGGGTAGAAAGGAAAATATCTTTCATCTGATGGATAATCACCGTTTCGAACTGATCCGTCACGATGTCATCGAACCGATATTTTTGGAAGTTGACCAAATCTACAATCTCGCGTGTCCGGCTTCGCCGATCCATTACCAATACAATCCGGTGAAAACCGTGAAAACGAGCGTCATGGGCGCGATCAATATGCTCGGACTCGCCAAACGCGTCCGCGCCAGAATTTTCCAGGCTTCGACCTCGGAAGTTTACGGCGATCCGCTCATTCATCCGCAAACCGAAGACTATTGGGGAAACGTCAATCCGATCGGATTTCGCAGTTGTTTTTCGGATGATACCGAAGTATTAACCAAAGACGGATGGAAGTTTTTCCCTGATGTCACGGAAAATGATGAATTCGTAACTTTGACGAAAGAACATAAACTCGAATATCACCGACCTTTTGAAGTTATCAAACAAAGATACATCGGCGAACTGATTCATTTCAAAAATAATAACTGCGATCTGCTCGTTACGCCGAACCATAAAATGTATGTGCGCGAACGCGACAAAGAAAATTTTGAATTGATTCCGGCATTTGCTTCGATCAGATGGGATCGCGCACAGATGCTCAAGGTCGTTAATTATGAAGGCGAAGAGAAAAAATGGTTTAATTTTGATGTTGATGAAGAAGCCAGAAGATTTGCCAAAAGTCCATTTGTTGAAAAAATTAATATGGATGATTGGCTCGAATTTTTTGGTTATTTTGTGGCAGAAGGTTGTGTAAGTCAACAAAAAGGTAATTACCGCGTTTTGATTGCTCAGAGTAAAGAAAAAAATACTGAGAACTACAATAAAATTCGTGCTTGTTTAGAAAGATTGCCGTTCAATTTTACGGATAGTTTTGACCATCAATTCTGCATTACTAATAAACAGTTGTATTTTTATCTTTCGCAATTCGGTAAATCGGATAAGAAATTTATACCGACCGAATTGAAAAATCTTTCTAAACGACAGTTGAGAATATTGTTTGAAGCAATGATGCTTGGCGATGGAAACAAGCGCGGAGATACTTATTACAGTAATTCTTACCGATTAATGAGCGATTTTCAGGAAGTTTTGCTTAAATTAGGCTATAACGGAAATATTCGTGTAACCGATAAAAGAAAAGAAAAGCCGATCTATGCGACACATATTCTGAATAAATCCAATAAAAGATTTATTACACCTTCATACCCCGAAAGAACTGTTCGAGAATATGACGGATACGTTTACTGCGTAAATGTTCCGAATCATGTTATTTATGTCAGACGAAACGGTAAAGCACTCTTTTGTGGTAATTGTTACGACGAAGGAAAACGGATTGCCGAAACTTTGTTTATGGATTATCACCGTCAAAACGACGTTGACATCCGCATTGTCAGAATTTTTAATACTTACGGTCCGCGAATGCTCGAAAACGACGGGCGCGTCGTTTCCAATTTTATTGTTCAGGCGTTAAAAGGCGAAGAATTGACGATCTACGGAAGCGGCGAACAAACGCGTTCGTTTTGCTACGTTGACGATCTGATCGAAGGTTTTATCCGTTTGATGAACACCGTAGCGGACGACATTCATCTGCCTGTAAATATCGGCAATCCGGGCGAATTTACGATGAAGGAATTGGCGGATGAGGTTGGCAAAGCGATCGGGAAAGACATCGGCATTAAATATTTGCCGCTGCCGCAAGACGATCCGAAACAGCGTCAGCCGAACATCGAGCGCGCGAAAGAATTGCTCGGTTGGCAACCGACGATTCCGCTTGCCGAAGGTTTGAAGAAAACCGTCGAATATTTCGCGGAAAGAGTTGGTAAATAAAGTTTTTGAAGAAAAATTTTTGAATTAGAAAAGAGTTTCGGTAAATTTATCGAAACTCTTTTTTATTATTGCCTCGCGCATAATCTTTGCCGTAAATGAATAAATTTTTAACAATTATATCGAACACCTTTCTAATTTTCGGTAAATTTTGCTAGTCTAGTTTATTCGTATTTCTTGAAATACGATTCGATAACTTCACTTTGTATAAATATTTAAGTCTATGAAAGTAGTCATTCTTGCAGGCGGATTAGGAACTCGTCTTGCCGAAGAAACGGAAATAAAACCGAAACCGATGGTCGAGATCGGCGGTTATCCGATTCTCTGGCACATTATGAAAACTTATTCGCATTACGGTTTTAAGGAATTTTTTATCGCACTCGGTTACAAAGGCGAAACGATCAAGAAATTTTTCTTGGATTACTGCAATCTGAGCGGAAATATGAAGATCGATTTTGCGACCGGAAAAACCGAAGTCGGCGAGCGCGAAAGCGAAGATTGGATTTTGCATCTGATCGAAACCGGACAAAATTCGATGACCGGCGGACGCGTCAAACGTCTGGAAAATTATCTGAAAGACGCGCCTTTTATGGTCACATACGGCGACGGCGTGTGCGACATCAATCTGCAAAAATTACTCGAATTTCACAAATCTCACGGAAAACTCGCAACCGTTACCGCAGTTCATCCGCCGGCGCGTTACGGCGAACTTCTTATTAAAGAAGATTTTTCGACCGAATTTCAGGAAAAACCGCAAACGCACGAAGGCTGGATCAACGGCGGCTACATCGTTTTCGAGCCGAAAGTTTTGGAATATTTGACGGGCGACGCAAGCGTGATGGAAAAAGATGCGCTCGAACGTCTGGCGGAAGACGGTCAATTGATGGCGTATCGTCACGACGGTTTTTGGCAATGTATGGACACTCTGCGCGACAAAAAATTTCTGCAAAGCGTCTGGGAAAGCGGAAATCCGCCGTGGAAAGTTTGGTAAGTTTGGTAAATGCGCGATTTTTGGCAAGGAAAAAAAGTTCTAATTACAGGACACACGGGTTTTAAAGGAAGCTGGCTGGCGTTTTGGCTTAATAAACTCGGCGCGGAAGTTTGCGGTTTTTCACTTGCGCCCGAAACATCGCCGAATCTGTTTGAAAATTTAGAAATTGAAAACAAAATTCGTTCAAACTTCGGCGACATTCGCGATCTGCCGAGTTTTGAAAAAGTAATTTCGGAATTTCAACCCGAAATCGTTTTGCATCTTGCTGCGCAGAGTCTTGTGCGCCGTTCGTATCGCGAACCCGTCGAAACATACACGACGAACGTCATCGGAACGATTAATATTTTGGAAGCCGTTCGCAAAACGGAATCGGTAAAATCGGTCGTAATTATCACGACCGACAAGGTTTACGAAAATAAAGAATGGCTCTGGGCGTATCGTGAAAACGAAAGATTGGGCGGCTTTGATCCGTATTCAAACTCGAAAGCCTGTGCCGAACTTGCGGTTTCTTCTTACCGAAATTCGTTTTTTGCGGAAAGCGATTGTCTGATCGCGACGGCACGTGCCGGAAACGTGATCGGCGGTGGCGATTGGTCGGAAGACAGGCTTTTGCCCGATGTTTTTCGCTCGTTAATTTTTGGTGAAAAACTGGAAATTAGAAATCCCGCGTCGATTCGTCCGTGGCAGCACGTTCTTGAACCGCTTGCCGGATATTTGAAACTCGCGGAAAAACTTTACAACGGCGAAAGATCGTTTGCCGAAAGTTGGAATTTCGGTTCGGAAGACGCAGACGCAAAACCTGTCGGCTGGATTTTGGAAAAAATAAAAAATATTTGGAGCGGCGACGTTAATTGGGAAATCAGCCAAGCCAAACAGCCGCACGAAGCAAAGCTTTTAAAGCTCGACAGCACGAAAGCGAAAACCGAACTCGGATGGCTGCCGAAATTGAATCTCGATGAAGCGATAAATTTAACCGCCGAATGGTATCGCGGATTTAAGGACAAAAAAGATTTGATCGAACTGACCGAAAAACAGGTCGATTTTTACGAAAATAAATAGTTTGAAGAAAATTTCATCCACAGATGAACACAGATAGACACGGATTTTTTTGATAATACAATTTTAAATTCTTATTTTTATCCTGCATTTATCTGTGTGAATCTGTGGATAATAAAGATTTTATGAAGATCGAACCGCTTAAATTAAAAGGAACTTATAAAATCCAATTGGAACGAATCGGCGACAATCGCGGATATTTTATGCGTTTTTACAACCGCGACATTTTTGCCGAAAACGGACTTCAAACCGATTGGATTCAGGAAAGCGTTTCTTTTAATAAGGAAAAAAACACTTTGCGCGGGCTTCATTTTCAGCTTCCGCCGTATGATGAAACGAAAATCGTGCGCGTCGTAAACGGCGCAATCGTCGATTTTTTTGTTGATTTGCGAAAGGGTTCAGAAACTTTCGGAAAATGGGATTCGATCGAACTTTCGGCGGAAAATAACTGCGCGGTTTATATTCCGAAAGGTTTCGCGCACGGCTTTAAAACTATCGAAAACAACACTTTGGTCGAATATAAGATCGACGCGAATTACAACGCGGAATCGGCAAGCGGAATTCGCTGGAACGACGCGGATCTCGCGGTCGAATGGAACATTGAAAACCCGATCACGTCGGAACGCGACACAAAACTTCAGCTTTTCAAAGATTTCGTTTCGCCGTTTTAGGAAAATTTCATCCACAGATGAACACGGATGAACACAGATTTTTTTGAAAAAAAACAGGTTTTGATTCTGATTCTTATCCGGTTTTCATCTGTGTTTATCTGTGGATAATATTGCTTTTGCTTAGAGAATAAATGAATTGTAGATTTTGCGAAAATCCTTTAACACACGAATTTGCCGATCTGGTAAATTCGCCGCCGTCGAATTCTTATTTGTGCACCGAACAGCTTAACGCGCCCGAAATCTTTTTTCCGCTGCGCGTTTTCGTGTGCGAAAAATGTTTTCTCGTGCAGATCGACGAATACAAAAAAGCGGACGAAATCTTTGACGAAAATTACGCTTATTTTTCTTCATTTTCAACGTCGTGGCTCGCGCATTCGAAAAAATATGTCGAGATGATGACGGAAAGATTCGGTTTAGGCGAAGATTCGCAAGTCATCGAAATCGCTTCGAACGACGGTTATTTACTGCAATATTTTGCCGAAAAAAATATCAAAGTCCTCGGCATCGAGCCGACTTTAAGCACGGCGCAAGCGGCGCGGGAAAAGGGAATCGAATCTTGGACGGAATTTTTCGGTGTGAAATTGGCAGAAAAATTGGTTTCGGAAAATCGTCAAGCCGATCTGCTTTTGGGAAATAATGTTCTCGCGCACGTTCCCGATCTGCACGATTTTGTCGGCGGTTTGAAAATCGCGCTTAAAACAAACGGCGTCGTCACGATGGAATTTCCGCACGTTTTGCAATTGATTGAAAACAATCAATTCGACACGATTTATCACGAACATTTTTCTTATCTTTCGCTTCATACGGTCAAAGAAATTTTTGCTTCAAAAGGCTTGGAAGTTTTTGACGTAGAAGAACTTACGACGCACGGCGGTTCGCTTCGCGTTTTTGCAAAACACGCGGAAAACGAAACGCACGAACAAAGCGAAAATGTTGAAAAATTGCTCGAAAAGGAAAAGCAATTCGGTTTGACGCAACTGAAATATTATCTCGATTTTCAGCCGAAGGTCGAAAAGGTGAAAAACGATCTATTAACATTTTTGCTCGAACAAAAACGCGTGGGAAAACGCGTGGCGGCTTACGGCGCGGCAGCAAAGGGAAATACGCTTTTGAATTATTGCGGCGTGAAAAAAGATTTGATCGATTTTGTCGTTGACGCTTCGCCGCACAAACAGGGAAAATTTTTGCCCGCGAGCCATATTCCGATCGTTGACGAAAGTTTTATCCGCCGTGAAAAGCCCAATTTTATCTTGATCTTGCCGTGGAATATCAAGGAAGAAATTTTCGAGCAATTGAAATATATCCGTGACTGGGACGGGAAATTTGCCGTTGCCGTGCCTCTTTTGGAAATAAATTGATGAAGGAAAAAGTAATTCTGACAGGTGCAAACGGCTTTATCGGCAGACAGGCGATCTTGCCGCTGACTGAGCGAAATTTCGAAGTTCACGCCGTTTCAAATGTCGAGCCGCCCGCAGAATTGCTTTTTGAAAACGTCGTTTGGCACAAAGTTAATTTGCTCGACGCAGAAGAAACGGCGAAATTGTGTGAAAATATCAATGCTTCGCATCTTTTGCATTTTGCGTGGTATGTCGAACACGGAAAATTTTGGAACGCGCCCGAAAACGAAATTTGGTTAAAATCGAGCGTAGATTTAATTGAAAGTTTCAAAGCAAACGGCGGCGAAAGAATTGTCGTATCGGGAACTTGCGCCGAATACGAATGGGGCGAAGAAGCGTTTTTGTCGGAAAACGAAACGCCGCTGAAACCGCAGAATTTTTACGGCGAATGCAAATTGAAATTGTTTGAAAAATTGGCGGAAAAGAATTTAAATTTCGCTTGGGGCAGAATCTTTTTTCTTTTCGGCGAATACGAACATCCGAATCGTTTGATTGCTTCGGTGATAAATTCGCTTTTGAAAGAGAACAGCGCAAATTGTTCGCACGGACGGCAAATACGTGATTTTATGTATGTGAAAGATGTTGCGGACGCGTTTGCTTCATTGCTCGATTCGGATGTAAAAGGCGCGGTGAATATTGCTTCCGGTCGCGCCGTGACGATCAAGGAAATCGTTTTGCAAACCGCCGAAATGCTCGGAAAAACCGAAAATATTCATTTCGGCGCAATCGAAGCCGCGAAAAACGAACCGCTGAGCATTGTCGCCGACACGCGGATTTTAAACGAAAAAGTCGGCTGGCGCGAAAGATACGGAATTGCGAGCGGTTTGGCGCAAACGATAAATTATTGGAAAAATTATGAAAATAACGATTGATACCGAAAATAATTCGATCTACGACGAACAGAGCGGAAAAACGACCGAATTATATTCGACCGAAGGCTTTGAAACCGTTTCGAAATTGTGGCTGAAAACCGGCTGGAATCAAAAACACGTTTACACTTTTTCGTGGATGGGCAGACCGATCATTCAGCTTCCCGAAGATATGGTGCGTGTGCAGGAAGCGATCTTTCAGGTCAAGCCGACGGTCATCGTCGAAACCGGCATCGCACACGGCGGTTCGCTGATCTATAGCGCAAGTTTGCTGAAAACGATAGGAATTGACGGCAAAGTGATCGGCGTTGACATCGAGATTCGCCCGCACAACCGCACGGCGATCGAGGAACATTTTCTTTTCCCGTATATCACGCTCATCGAAGGCAGCTCGACCGCGCCGGAAATCGTCAAACAGGTCAAAGATTTAATTACACCCGACGATAAAGTTCTGGTAATTTTAGATTCAAACCATTTGCGCGACCACGTTTACGACGAACTCGAAGCTTATTGCGACATTGTCACGAAAGATTCTTACATCGTCGCGACCGACGGAATTATGCAGGACGTTTACGACGTTCCGCGCGGAACTGCTTCGTGGGACATAGATAATCCCGTCACCGCCGCGCACGATTTTCTGGCAAAACATCCCGAATTCGTTTTGGAAACGCCGCCGTGGCTTTTTAACGAAAGCGAATTGAGCGAAAACATCAACACACATTACCCGGACGCGTGGTTAAGACGTAAGTGAGCCAAACGAAATCGAACATCATTGCGAATTTTGCAGGACGTTTTGTATTAGCCGTTTTAAGCATCATTTTCGTGCCCGTTTATCTGCGTTATTTGAGCGTCGAGATTTACGGGCTGATCGGATTTTTTTCGAGCATTCAGGCATTTTTGTTTCTTCTCGACGGCGGAATTTCGCCGACTTTGAACCGCGAAGTTGCGCGTCTTTCCGCGTTTCCCGAAAAAGCGCAGGAACTGCGTGATCTTTCGCGCACACTCGAAATAATCTGCTGGGCGATCGGTTTGCTCGGATTGATCATCGCTTTGGTCGCTTCGCCTGCCGCCGCAAATTATTGGCTGAAATCGGAAAACATCGCGCCTGAAATCGTCCGCGATGCATTGGCGATAATGAGCGTCAATTTCGTTTTCCAATGGGCGGTCGGGTTTTATACGGGCGGTTTATACGGGCTTCAAGCGCAAAAATTGCTTAATGTTTTAACCGTCATTCTTGCCGTTTTAAGGCAGTTCGGTTCATATTTCGTGCTGGCTTTTTATTCGCCGACGATCAAGGCTTTTCTATTCTGGCAGCTTTTCGTGACGGTTTTAAACTGCATTTTGTTTTTCGTTTTCTTTTGGCGAAAACTGCCGAAAACCGCTGAAAGACCGCGTTTCAGATCATCGCTTTTGAAAGAAGTTTGGCGTTATGCGGCAGGAATGGCGGGCACGAGCGTCGTCGTTTTAATTTTGACGCAAACCGATAAACTCATTTTGAGCAAAATGCTGACGCTCGAAGAATTCGGTTATTATTCGCTCGCCGTCACGCTTGCCGGAACCGGAATCGGAATGATCGTCGGTTCGATCCAAACGGCTTATTTCCCGCAATTTTCCCAACTCGTCGCGCAGGAAAAGATCGAAGAAATGCGCGAATATTATCATCGTGCCTGTCAGGTAATGTCGTTTTTTCTGATTCCGGTCGTGACGGTCATCGCATTTTTTTCGTATGAAATTCTTCTCGTCTGGACACGCAAACCCGAAATCGCCGCAAATACTTACATTTTGCTGACATTGGTCGCCATCGGAACGGGTTTGAACGGCTTGATGCATCTGCCGTATTATGCCCAACTCGCTTTCGGCATTACGAAAATAGGTTTTTGGCAAAACGTCATCGCCATCTTTTTTCTGATCCCGTTTATGATCTACACGACCACACATTACGGCGCGATCGGCGGCGCGATGAGTTGGGCGATTTTGAATTTTTCCTATACAATTTTCGGTTTGCAGGTGATGCATCGAATGATCTTAAAAGGCGAACTTAAAAAATGGTATCTAGTTGACGTCGGCTTGCCGCTTTTGTCGGCAGTAATTGTAAACGGAGCGGCTTATTTGCTGTTTCAAAAACTATTTTTGGCGCAAAGTTCCAATTTAATCATCATCGCCGCAGTCGGTTTGATAACTGCGATTACCTTCGGAGTTTGTTTGATTACGATTCCCGCAGTGCGAAACCTTAATTACCGGAATTTGTTGAAAGTATGAGTAAAAAGCCTTATTTTTCAGTAGTTTTGCCGACTCGGAATCGAGCCGATCTGTTGCCGTCTGCGGTCAGAAGCGTTCTGAATCAAACTTTTGAAGATTTTGAATTGATCATCAGCGACAATTTTTCGACGGATAACACTTCGCAAGTCGCCAAGAGTTTTGATGACAAACGAGTCAAATACTTCCGTTCGGAAAAATCTCTTTCGATCGGCGACAGTTTGGAATTCGGATTAAGTCACGCAAACGGCGAATTTATAAGTTTTTTATCTGATGACGATGCTTATTCAAAAGTTTTTTTGGAAAGATTCGCTAAAGTCATTACCGAAGAAAAAGCCGAAATCGTAACTTGTAATTTGCTGCCGTATTATTCGGTCGATGCTTTCAAATACGGTAAAAATCTTAAAAACGGAACATTGGTGATCTTGCCTTTTAACCGTGAGATTGTCAGTTTAGACAGCAAAAATGCAGTCAACGCGCTTTACGCAAGTGCAAAGCTGCTCGAAGGTTCGAACATTTGGAATTTTGTCGGCTTTCCTCAACTCGTAAATGCGACTTACCACAATTCCGTAATTAAAAAGGCACAAACGCGGATTTCAAAACTTTTTCCCGTTTTGTGCAATGATATTTACACGGCGGCTTTGTTTTTGAATATTTCGAAAAAATATTGTTACGTGGACGAGCCTTTATATCTTCACCGCAATTGGGAAGGAAGCGAAACGACCGGATACCAAAATGTTTTCGAAAAATATCCGAGCGAAAAGATTTTCGACTATGTACCGCTGAAAAAGCTTTATTCTTCAACTAATTACGTGGCTAATTTGGTTCTCAGAGCAAAGTCCGATTGGGGCGAAGATTATGAAGATGTTCGGATAGATTGGAATTATTACTTTAACGCCTGCTATCGGCAATTAATGTATTTCAAGTCGCAAGGAAACGATATTTCGGAACAATTGAAAGAATTAAATGAGGTTTCCAAAGGGCAGTT
>DAITPE010000035.1:0-16924 GCA_036833775.1 Pyrinomonadaceae bacterium
ATCCAAGGCGTAATTCGCCATACTTCTTTTGACTTCTTTCAGCCATACTACTGAGGGCAGAGGGATGAAAGATGAGGGATGAAAAAGAAAATGCTTAAAGCATAATTTTCAAATTATTCATCCTTCATCTTTCATCCTTCATCCCTTCTTTAACTTCCTGTCATCAAAGAGTTATCCCATTTTACGCGTTTCAGCAGCTCGATGTCGGAAAGCATTTTGCCGGTTCCGAGCACGACCGAAGAAAGCGGATCGTCGGCGATAACGACGGGCAAACCCGTTTCGATCATCAAGCGTTTATCGAGATTTTTAAGAAGTGCGCCGCCGCCGGTCAACACGATTCCGCGTTCGACAATGTCGGCGGAAAGTTCGGGCGGTGTACGTTCGAGGGCAACGCGGACTGCGTTGATAATTGTAGAAACCGAATCCGAAAGTGCTTCGCGGATTTCTTCATCGGTGATTGTAATCGTTTTGGGGATTCCTTCGATCAGATTTCGTCCGCGAACATCCATCGAAAGCGGTTCTTCGAGCGGAAACGCCGAACCGAGCGCGATCTTGATCGCTTCGGAAGTGCGTTCGCCGATCAGCAGATTGTATTTACGTTTAATATATTGCGTAATGGCTTCGTCCATTTCGTTTCCGGCAACGCGCACAGCACGCGAATAAACGATACCCGAAAGCGAAATAACGGCGATGTCAGTCGTTCCGCCACCGATGTCAACCACCATGTTTCCGTGCGGTTCGGTAATCGGAAGTCCGGCACCGATCGCGGCTGCCATCGCTTCTTCAACGAGATAAACTTCCGAAGCCTTTGCACGATAAGCCGAATCTTCGACGGCGCGGCGTTCGACCTGTGTGATTTCCGAAGGAATTCCGATCACGACGCGCGGACGAACCCACGATTTACCGTTGTGCGCTTTGCGGATAAAATGCTGTAACATTTTTTCCGTAACTTCGAAATTAGCGATCACGCCGTCTTTCATCGGGCGAATCGCCACGATGTTTCCCGGCGTTCTGCCGAGCATTTCTTTTGCGTCGCGCCCGACGGCTTCGACTTGGTTGGTAACTTTATTTATCGCAACGATTGACGGTTCCGAAACGACAATGCCGCGACCTTTGGCGTAAACGAGCGTATTTGCCGTACCGAGGTCAATCGCTAAATCGCTCGAAAACAAACTGAACAAAGACTTTAATGCCATTTTATATTAAATTTCCGTATTAAATTGATTGTAAAATTATTATTTCTGCAAAGGAAGAGTGCCGCTCTCTACAAACTGCAAGAGATTGTGTTAAAAGAGAAGACTTTCGCCCCAAACATTAACTTATAAGCATACACCTATTTCGCCTTATATTTCCAACTGTTACAAGACTTTTTTGTATTTTTTTTTGGAAATTAAAGCTATTGGGTATTTGGAGTAGGTCACTCGCTATTATGACATAAGAAAAAATACAGTCAAAACATTTTCGCAGAAAAAATCGGCTGATTTCATTCGTGATATTTTGAGCTTCCGAGAAATAAAAACTTTAATTTTTTGAATCTTAAACGAGTCGAAAAAAATAAAAATGCGCGCGATAATTTTTCAAAAACTCCAAATTATCGCACGCATCATTTTCTTTTTTTTACGCTTTAGAAATCTTGCGCGATAAAATCTGTATTGTTTGCATCACTGCCGAGCGTAATGACCCTGACCGAATTCGAGATAACGAAGCGTTTTGTATAAACTTGGACGACATACGTTTCACCCGAAGGAAGTCCTTCGACGCTATATGTGCCGAAACTCGAAGTCGTCGCGGTGATCGGTTGTGCAAGTCTGCCGCCTGTGACCGTAACTACGGCATTAACGATTCCTCTGCCGTCGGCTGTTACAACACGTCCGCTGATCGCCGCAGGTGCTGACGTAACGATGGATTCGGTCGCGCCTTTGTCACAGCCGCCGCCTTGCGGACGAACAAAATTGCGCTGATCGACGGCAACGGTCGTGCCGCAATCGTTGACGCCGTTCGGGATCGCGTTGACAACAGGACTCAACCCCGAAGGTAAATGCGTCGCCGTCGTCCCGAAGTTGTTTGCCAAAGGAGCAAGTATCGGATCAACACCGGTCACATCATTCGGCAACGCCATAAAACCCGCAGTTTCCGTTCTTGCATTTTTTCCTTTCAAACTCGTGAAAAACGTGCCGCCCGAAGTATTTTCGACGTGATTGTAATCTTGCGAAGTGATCGTGCCGAAAATGTCCGGTCCCGAAGTTGTCGCAGTATTATCGGCAACGATGCTGTTTTTCAAGTTGATCGTACCGCCGCCTTGATTCAATCCGCCGCCGCTGGTGGTTGCATTATTTGAAGCGACAGTGACGAAATTGAAATTCGTCGTCGCGCCTGCCGCACCTGCGCCGACTTCGTTCGTCAGCCCGCCGCCGTTTGCACCCGAATTCGAACTGATGGTTGAATTCGTCGCATTCACCGTGCTCAATCCACCTGCGGTCGAAAATGAAATATTGTAAACTCCACCACCGTTGCCGCTCGAAATATTATTGCTGACGGTTGAACGATTCATCGTGATAACTGCACTGCCGGCAACTGACGAAGTCGTGATTTGATTCATAATGCCTGCACCGAATGTGGCGGTATTATTTCTGATCGTGGAATTCGTGATATTTACGCCTGCGATTACTCCGGCAGGAGTTCCGGTTGCGGCAAGGTTCAGAATGCCGCCGCCCGACGCGCCGGTTGCCGAATTACCGCTTACTACCGAATCAGTAATATTTGTCGTGGCTGCCGCCGAGTTAGTCGTAATATTGGTTAAGCCGCCGCCGTCTCCGCCCGAAACGCTGTTGCTGATCGTACTGTTCGTGATATTGGTGGTTGCGGCGATCGTTCCGGCAAGCGTTCTGATTCCGGCATGCAGTGCGTTTGCGGGCGTTGCGGTGTTGGTTACGGAATTTGCGTTCAAAGTTGAATTAATCAAACTAACGGTTGCCTGCTGATTATAAATTCCTCCAGCAAAAGCGATTCCGGTTGCGCCTGCTCCGCTGATTGTCGCTGTATTATTGCTAATCGTGCACCCGGTAAAAGTAGCCGTTCCGCCATTAGTAAAAAAGCCTGCGCCGAACACGCTTGTCCCCGAGGCGGCGATCGCATTGTTTGAAATGTTGTTCGAGATCGTTGTATTTGTAACATTGACGGTCACGGGATTATTGATGTGGATTCCTGCACCGTTGGCACTCGTTCCGGTAACATTCGAACCAGCACTATTTCCCGAAATCGTGCTGTCATTAATCGTCAAGACGGCATTTGCCGCACCCGAAGCCGAAATCCCGCCGCCGTTCGAAGCATTCAGATTTCCCGTCACGTTCACACGGTTGAGCGTCAAATTCGCCGCGCCGACATCAACGCGGATTCCCGCGCCAAATGTATTGTTGGCATAACGTCCGTTGCGAACCGTGACGTCATTGATGACTACAACGGTTGACGCGCCCGTAAAACGAACGTGAAAAACGCGTTCGGTCGCAACTCCGGGCGAAGCATTTGCCTGCACGATCGTTGTTCCCGAACCCGCACCGTTGATGGTCAGATCAGATGTAATATCGTAATCGCCGCCGGCATTTGCATTATCATTCGCCGAAACGAGCGTTTCTGTATACGTTCCCGCCGGAAGCGTGATAATGTCAGCACCTGCAAGCGCATTTGCTTCCGTTATCGCCGCACGCAGCGAACAAGTGCCTGTTGAATCTATACAAGTTCCGTCGCCTGCTACTGCATCCTGCGTGTCGGCGGTCGTATTAACGACAAATGTTGCCGCATTTGCGCTAAACGAAAAAGCAATAAAGACCGCACCGAAAATTATTGCCGCAAAAATTGTTTTCCTTAATACTTCTTTCATATAATCCTTGAACCTAATTTAATTTTTCCTACTTTATCAAAATTTCAAAATTTTGTTCTTCGTTGCTTTTTAACTAAAAAACAGACGAAGAACCCGGCACCGAGCAAGCCGATCGGCATTTACTCAAGCCTTTTAGATTTGACTTATCAGGGCAGATAAAACGGGTATCAGAATAATTTCACATAACGAAGTATTATTCAATCAATAATTGCTTACAATGCATAATTTTGAAAAAAAATTGTCGTCAATAAAGAAAAAAAACGACTGTTTTAGCCGTTTTTTTTCTAAGTGTATTGAATTCGTCCGAATTTAACGACCTTCTTTTGCGATCAAACGATCATTAATTCCTTCTGCCGCATTCGGTTCGTGAATTATATAGCTGTCAGATTTCGGCGCAGTCACTTCCGTTTCGAGCGCGGCTTTCAAAACATCGCTGATATATTTTGCCGGAATGATTTCCAACTCTTTGCGAACGTCTTCGGGAATTTCTTCCGTGTCGCCTTCGTTGCGTTCAGGCAAAATAATTCTGCGAATTCCCGCACGATGCGCGGCGAGAACTTTTTCCTTGATTCCGCCGACGGGAAAGACCAAACCCGAAAGCGTGATTTCACCGGTCATCGCCGTATCCGAACGAACTTTTTTGCCCGTGTAAAGCGACGCCATCGCCGAAGCCATCGTCACGCCCGCGCTCGGTCCGTCTTTCGGAATCGCGCCTGCCGGAACGTGAATGTGAATCCCGTTTTGCTTGATCGATTCGGGATTGATGCCGAATTCCATCGCGTGCGACCACAGATACGAACGAGCCGCTTGCGCCGATTCTTTCATCACTTCGCCGAGCTGTCCGGTCAAAGTTAATCCGCCGCCGCCGGGAAGCATCGTCGCTTCGATAAACAAAACTTCGCCGCCCATTTCCGTCCAAGCCATTCCGGTCGCCACGCCCGCAGGCAATTCCGAACGAGCTTCTTCGGGATAAAATCGCGGTGCGCCGAGATATTCTTTGACATCCGCCGCCGTGATCGTAACTTTTTCCGTGTTTCCTTGCGCCACTTTCAAAGCAACTTTTCGCGCCAGATTTCCGACCGTTCTTTCGAGTTGACGAACTCCGGCTTCGCGCGTATATCTTGCCGTCAAAAGATTTATCGCATCGTCAGTGATGACGATTTGATCGTTTGATAAACCGTTTTCTTTGATCTGGCGCGGAATCAAATACTGCTTTGCAATATTCAATTTTTCCCGATCCGAATAACCTGCAAGCTGAATGATTTCCATTCGATCGCGCAACGGAATCGGAATCGGTCCGAGTTGATTCGCCGTTGCAATAAAAAACGTTTTCGACAGATCGAACGGCAAATCCAGATAATGATCGCGGAACGTGTGATTTTGCGCCGGATCGAGAATTTCGAGCAAAGCCGCCGCCGGATCGCCGCGATAATCGTTGCCCATTTTGTCGATTTCGTCGAGCATCAAAACGGGATTGTTTTTGCCAGCGCGACGATAAGTTTGGATTAATCTTCCCGGCATCGCACCGACGTAAGTTCTTCGGTGACCGCGAAGTTCGGCTTCGTCGCGAACGCCGCCGAGCGCAATTCGGTCGAATTCTCTGCCCAATGCGCGTGCGATCGATTTCCCCAAAGATGTTTTCCCAACTCCCGGCGGTCCGACGAAAAGAATGATCGGACTTTTTGAATCGGGACGAAGTTTGACGACTGCCAAAGATTCCAAAATTCTTTCTTTGATGTCGTCCAAACCGTAATGATCTTCGTCGAGAATTTTCCGTGCTTCGTTCAAATCCAACTTTTCTTCGCTCGATTTTTTCCAAGGCAATTCCAAAACGTATTCGAGATACGTGCGAATCACGTGATAATCGGGCGCGGCTTGCGGAAGTGCTTCCATTCGCTTGAGTTCGCGCTCGGCTTCTTTGCGGACTTCTTCGGGCAGATCGGCTGTTTCCAATCTTTCACGAAGCTGTTCGGCTTCGGCTTTTTCGCCGTTTTCGTCGCCTTCGCCGAGTTCTTTTTGAATCGCTTTAAGCTGTTGGCGCAAAATATAATCGCGTTGCGCTTTGTCCATTTCAGATTGCGCGTCGTTCGCAATTTTCGAGCGAATCTGCATAATTTCGAGTTCTTTTGCAAGCGCGCCGTGCGCCAACATCAGAAGTTCGTCAGCCGTATTGGCTTCGATCATTTTCTGCTCGGTTTCAACTCCCAAATCCAAAACCGATGCAAGAAAATACGAAAGTTGAACCGGATCGTTTTGCGACATCACCGCCATGCGAACTTCGGGCGGAACTTGCGGAAGCATCGCCAAAGCCTGTTGGATCATTCCCTGAATGTTTCGTTTTAAAGCTTCGACTTCTTCCTGATCCGTAACTTTTAATTCGGGCAAAACTTCGACTTTTGCCTTCAAAAACGGTTCTTCCTGCGCCCAATAAAGAACTTTGACGCGTTCGACACCTTGCACGACAAGTTGTAAAACGTCGTCGTTGCGCATCATTCTTTTGATATTGACGATCGTTCCGATCTCGTAAATATCGATCGGTTTTGCATCACTTCCGTTAATTTCGGGAGTTTTGATTGTGATGCAGGCAATTAATTTTTCCTCGGTTGCCAAAGATGCTTCGACCGCTTTAATCGAGCGTTCGCGTCCGACCGCGAGCGGCACGACCGTATCGGGAAACATCGTCGTATTTTGTAACGGCAAAACCGCAATTTCAAACTGCTTTGGTCGCGTGTTTTGCGTATTCTGTGTTTGATTTTGTGTGTTCTCTTCAGCCATATTTTTTTAGTTTTTCTTTGATGCTTTTAATCTTTCAATTTCTGCTTTCAATCTTTCGATCTCGGTTTCGGCTAAACGCCGCTGAGCTTCCGATTCTTCCAAAGTCAACAGAAATTGATTCGTGATCGGATTGAACAGGCGAAAACTGTTTTCGGCTCTGACGATTTCCAATTCCAAACGCGGCGAAAAAACTTTTCCGTCGTTTACCGAAACCGACAAAAGCCTTTCGTTTTGACGATGAAATGCCAGCATCGGCGCGGGCAAATAAGCAAATGTCGGGTCGAGAATGTAATATTCTTCTGCACCGAGTGCGCTGTAAATTTCAAGTTTTTCGCTAACATCCGTTTTCCAAGTTCTTTCCGACGCAACTTCGATAATTACCTGCGGAAAAACCTTTTCCGCCCAAAGCTGATAACTCGAACGCTCACGATTCGGCACACCGAAAGCGATCAATAAATCGGGCGCAAACCATTTGTTCGGATTTTTTTCTTCGTAATAAAGGTTCATATTTCCCGAAAGAAATACATCTTCGCGTTGCTCGAAAAAATAGAAGAGAATCGATAAAAATCGATTGATAAGTTTTGCGTGAATTGATGTTTCGCCCATATCGTCCTCGCGTTGTTCGGGATAAATAATTTCCTCTTCATCTCGGCTCGAAGGATAATAAATTTCCGTCTGACTGTGCGGAAAAGTTTGCGTCTGATTTGTTTCCAAAACTTCGGGCATTTATTTTTCTCCTTTTTTCAAATGAATAATGAGCAAACCGTTGTCGAAATTATGCTCGATGATCGCGCCGTCGATCGAAGCCGGAAAACTCAAAGTCTTTTCAAAACGGCTGTAAGTTATTTCCATCTGCTGATACATCAATCCCGCCGAACAAGACCGGTCGCGCCGACAACCTGCGAGATATAAAACATTTCCCTGTATATCAATTTCAATATCTTCCGCCGAAACGCCCGCGAGTTCGACTTTGACAAGCCAGCCGTCCGCCGTTTGATAAACGTCCGCCGCCGGATACCAAAGTTTTTTCGCCGGTTTCGCACCGCGCGAAGATTCCAAAAATTGAAAATAACGATTAAGTGATTTCGCCATAACTTCTAATGGATGAAGGATGAGGGATGAAATATGAATAAAAATTTCATTGCTTCATCCCTCATCCTTCATCTTTCATCCTTTGTTCCAAAATGCGCTTCCGCTCGAAATTTCTTCCAAAGCTTCGGCGATTTCGCGTTCGTCTTCGGTTTCGAGAGCAACGTCTGCCATGGCGATGATTCCGACCAATTCATTCGATTCATTGATAACCGGAATGCGGCGGATTTGTTTGTCGCCCATCAAACGAATCGCTTCGAAAACGAAATCGTTTTCTTTGACGGCGAAAATCTCGCTTGTCATTACATCGCCGATCGCGATCGTGATTTCTTTTCCTTCCGCAACGGCGCGGACAACGATGTCTCTGTCCGTCACGATTCCGACCAGTTTTCCGTTTTCGACGACTGGAACCGCGCCCATATCGCCGTCGCGCATCAATGCGGCAACCGTTTGCAAATTCGTTTCGCGTTCAGCCGTTTTTACGTTTCGCGTCATTATTTCGCGGCATTTTTTCCGCGCATTTTCCGAAAATTTTTGTTCGCTCATCTTAATGACCTCTAAGTTTTGATATTCTTTTATTTTGTGCGACCGAAACGAATAAAGCAAGCCTCTTGGATTTTAGATTTTGGATTTTGGATTTTGGATTTGTTAATCTGAAATCTGGAATTTGAAATTTGGAATCGAACTGAAATATGGGAAAACTTTACGAAAACAAACGCAAACCGAAACGCGAAGGAAAGCTACACACGATCGGAAAAGTGGAAAACATTCCCGCCGGACGCGGCGCGACCGTCAAACTCAAAGACGGAACGGAAGTCGCGCTATTTAATGTAAACGGAAATTTTCACGCCATCGAAAATTTCTGCCCGCACAAAGGCTATCCGCTCGCCGATTCGCGTCTCTACGGCGGCATCGTCGAATGCGACCTGCACGGCTGGCGTTTCGACGTTTCGAGCGGCGAATGCTACACAAAAAAAGATTGTTCCTTAGAAAGTTACGAAGTCGTCATCGAAGACGGTTGGATCAAGATTTTGGTATGAAACTAAAAGAAACTGTGAAAGTTTTGTTTCATCTTAATGAAGGATTTACAAAAGTTTTAGTTGAAAAAACTATCGGTGTCGGTCTTGCTGACGGCGGAATAACTTGGGACATACCAACCGAAAAAATCCCTTTTCATTTAAGACAAATCGGTTCACGTTTCGTCGTATCAACTGATGTCAATTCTTTTGAGAGTATAGAAGTTACTGAAATTCAGTCTTAGTAAAAGACGCAACTTCATTTGGGTTCTCTATGCAGTAATAATAAACTGAATTTTGTTACCGTTTTTAATTTCCGTCATCGCCGATTGCTTCGACGGGACACGCCGTTAAAGCTTCTTCGCAGAGTTCGACTTCTTCGGCGGTTTCGGGTTGTTTGTAAACGTAGGAATAGCCGTTGTTGTCGTCGCGCGTGAAATTGTTCGGCGATGTGTCGCGGCACACGTCACAGTCGATGCACTGCGAATCGACGTAATATTTTCCGCGTGTGTTTTCGGGTAATTTATCTGTAATTTCTGCCATATTTTTTTAAGTGTTTCTGACAATTTCGATCTCGTCGCCGTCGCTCACGGCAACCGTGTTTTCAAAAATTTCCTTTGCTTCTTCGACAAACTTTTCGGTCGAAAGATAACGCTGTGAAAAATGCGTCAAAACCAATTTTTTCGCGTTCGATTTTTGTGCGATTTCGGCGGCTTGCTGCGATGTCAGATGCCCGTTTTTGACCGCATCGTCGGTTTCGGCGGCTAAATAGGTCGATTCGCAGATGAGCAAATCCGTTTCTTTTGCCAACGAAAAAGCCGCATCGCAAAGCCGCGTGTCCATCAAGAATGCAACGCTTTGACCTTTTTTGAAAGTGCTGACATCTTCAAGCAAAATCTTTTTTCCGTCTTTTTCAAAAACCTTTTCGCTTTTCAATTTTGCAATATCTCTGCCGAAAACTCCTAATTCGTTCAGCTTTTCGGGCAGCATCGTCACGTCGTCTTTTTCACGAAAACGATAGCCCCAAGATTCGACCGTGTGATTTAATTTTTGCGTTTCGATCGTCAAATTTCCGCTTTCAAAAATCACGCCTTCGCTCGAAAATGGCTTTTCGACAATGTTTGCGACGTTATAAAAAACCGAAGCCGTCCGCAAACGTTCGACGTATTTTCTGCCGTAAGCCGGATAATAAATTTCAACCGTGTGCGCGACCTTGTCGAGCGAAATCCGCTGTAAAACTCCCGCCAGCCCCAAACAATGATCGCCGTGAAAATGCGTGATAAAAATCTTCGTGATCTGCGAAGCCGTCACGCCCGCAAAAAGCATCTGCCGCTGTGTGCCTTCGCCCGGATCGAGCAAAAAGCCTTCGCGATCCCAACGAATAAAATAACCGTTGTGATTGCGCGTCCGTGTCGGAACTTGGCTGGCGGTGCCTAATGCGATAAAAGTTCTGGCTGACATTTATAAGGATTTAAGAGAAATTAACCGCAGATTTACGCAGATGCACACAGATTTTTTTAGGTTCTTGTGATTTAAATTTATCTGCGTTTATCTGAATTCATCTGCGGTTAATTTCTCCTTGATTTTAGTTTTTCTTACCTTGATTTTTTTCGGTCAGGTTAATCATTCTTTCCAAAGCGGCAAGCGCGAAATGTTTCGTTTCGTCGTCAACGATGATTTCATTAACGACATTTCCCGCAACGATATTTTCGAGCGACCACACCAAATTTTGCGGCGCGATGCGATACATCGTCGCGCACATACAAAGGTCGGGCGCGAGCAGGTGAATTTCTTTGTCGGGGAATTTTTGCGCCAAGCGATTTACCAAATTCACTTCCGTTCCGATCGCCCATTTCGTTCCGCTTTCGGCTTTTTCGACCATATTGATAATGTATGAAGTCGAGCCGTTAAAATCGGAAACTTCGACGACTTCGCGCGCACATTCGGGATGAACGAGAACTTTTACGTCCGGCACTTGTTTGCGAATTTGGTCAACGTGCCAAGGTTTGAAACGACCGTGAACCGAACAATGTCCGCGCCATAAAATGAGTTTGGCATTCAATAAATCTTCTTCCGTGTTGCCGCCGAGTTCTTCGTGCGGATTCCACAAAACCATCTTGTCGAGCGGAATTCCGAATTTCGCACCCGTGTTTCTGCCCAAATGCTGGTCTGGGAAAAACATCATTTTGTCGTATTCCTTGAGATAAACATCGAAAAGCGGAACGGCATTCGACGAAGTACAGACAACGCCGCCGTTACGACCGCAAAAGGCTTTAATCGCCGCCGACGAATTCATATAAGTGATCGGCGCAACTTTTTGTTTCAAAACACCGATTTCACGAAGCTGTTCCCAAGCATCTTCGACCTGTTCGACCGTCGCCATATCAGCCATCGAACAACCCGCGCCGAAATCGGGCAAAATCACGCGCTGATGCGGTTTTCCCAAAATATCAGCCGATTCAGCCATAAAATGAACGCCGCAGAAAACGATATATTCCGCATCCGTCTGCGAAGCCATCACCGAAAGTTGATAAGAATCGCCCGTTAGATCGGCGTGTGCGATCACGTCGTCGCGCTGGTAATGATGACCTAAAATCACGACGCGCGAACCTAATTCCTGACGCGCCGCTTCGATGCGCTCGGCGATCTCTTCGTCGCTCATTACTAGATAATCTTCCAAAGGTCGAGCTGCTTCCAAAATTGCTGTCATTTTTCTAAAAACTCCTTTTGGTTTTAGATGCAAAACGGTCAAAAACCGTAAAGAAAAATGATTACACTTCGAGAAAGTTTTCGCAAGAAAGCGTTATTGGAAAAAAACATTGTCAGAAACGCGAAAATAAAATATCATCGTGTTATTCAAAAAAACGAATATCATTTTCAAAATAGGAGGAACCGATGAAACTGGTTAAGGATATTTTGGCTTCGAAAGGGAGCGACATTTGGTCGATTGCGCCCGAAAGCTCGGTGTTGGATGCGATCAAAATGATGGCGGAAAAACGAGTCGGCGCATTGTTGGTAATGCAGAGCGTAAAAGCGGTCGGAATTATTTCCGAAAGAGATTATGCGCGCAAAGTGATTCTTCGCGGCAAGTCTTCGGAAACAACCCGGGTGAGCGAAATTATGACTGCCGATCTCGTCAGCACGATGCCGGATGAAACAGTGGAAAATTGTATGGCGTTGATGACCGAGCATCATATTCGGCATCTTCCGGTCATTGAAAATGAAAAGGTCGTCGGGGTTTTATCGATCGGCGATCTGGTCAAATCGATTATCGAAGACCAACATTTCACCATCAAACAACTGGAAATGTATATTACCGGCTAGTAATTTTCCTGAAACAGACGAATTTAACGAAATAAAGGATTTAGCTTTGTTTCGATGAACTTTTGCGCGAAATAATCGTTTTTCAATGCAGAATTATTTCCGCGAGGTTTTGTTGAATGCAGGAAATTTACAAGCAGTTCTTTATTCTTTTCCTTTTTTTCGTCATCTTTACGCCGCTCGAACGCTTTTTTGCATTACGTCGTGAACAAAAGATTTTCCGCGAAGGCTGGCGAACCGATGTGATTCATTTTCTCGTCAACCGCTTTTTGATCGATTCCGGAAGTTTTGTTGCGGTCGTGTTTTTGATGATCTTTTGGCATTGGGCGATCAGCCCGAATTTACAGGCGAAAGTTGCCGCCCAGCCTTTTCTTTTGCAATTTGTCGAAGCCGTTTTGATCGTCGATATTATCGGCTATTTTTATCATCGGCTTTCGCACACAAGCCCGACTTTGTGGCGATTTCACGCCGTTCATCACAGTCCGCGCGAAATGGATTGGCTCGCGGCGGCGCGGCTTCATCCGCTCGACCAGATTTTTTCACGCGCTTTGATGTTCGTGCCGCTTTACGCGCTCGGGTTTACGAAAGAAACCTTCGGCGCGTATCTCGTTTTCGGCGCATTTCAAGCGATCTTTATTCATTCAAATGTCCGTTTTCGTTTCGGTTTCCTGCGTTGGATTATCGCCACGCCCGAATATCATCACTGGCATCACAGCAACGACGAAGAAGCAAAAAACAAAAATTTCGCCGGACAATTTCCGATTCTCGATTGGCTTTTCGGAACGCTTTATTTACCCAAAAACAAAATGCCGCAAACCTACGGCATCAGCGAACCGATGCCGAAAGGATATTGGGCGCAATTGAAATTTCCTTTTCGAAAAGTGTGAATTTTATGATTGAATGATAGAAATTGAGATTAGACTAATCGTTTTCGCCATCAGAATTTAATTCTATTTTTTCTATTTTCGGTTTACGATTTACTAGCGATGCTACAATTATTGTTATAGCTGAAATTACGGCAATAATCGGAATGCCTAAAAAAAGTATAATTACAATTTCAAAAAATGGACTTTCAATATCGCCGGGATGAAAATATAACAACATTTCTTTAATCAAATTTATAAAAATATGAGCGCAATTTTCATTGCGCTCACACTTTCCAACAAAATTAAACGTCCAGATTTTTTACGTCTAAAGCGTTGTCTTCAATAAACTTGCGACGCGGTTCAACTTGATCGCCCATCAAGACCGTGAATATTTGATCGGTTTCGATCGCGTCTTCGATCTTGACTTGAAGAAGCGTTCGTTTTTCGGGGTCCATCGTCGTTTCCCAAAGTTGTTCGGGGTTCATTTCGCCCAAACCTTTGTAACGCTGGATTGTCAAATCTTTTTTCGCCGCGTTCATAATTTTTTCGAGCAATTCTTCGCGTGTTTTGATGTCTTCCGCACTTCCGTTTTCGCCGAGCGTAAACGGTGCGGGAAAGTTTTTGTTCAAAATGCCGCTCAATTCGACGAGTTTTTGAAACTCGACATAGCTCGCCATATTCCAATCGAAAATGAACGTCGTACCGTTCGGATAAGCGATTTCGATCTCCGAAAGTCCGTGTTCTTCGTCAGACATCAATTCGGTTTTGAATCCGGCTTCGGCGATTTTGCCTTCGACGTGTGCCATCAAATCTTCTTGTTGGAAGACTTTGCGAAGTTTGACGTTATTTTGCGCCAAAACGCCTTCGGGTCCGGCAAAACCGTCAATGATCGCATTCAGCAATTTTTCATCACTCCCCATACGCCGGACGAAACGCTCAAAATAATTTTTATACTCGACCGTTTGTTCCAAGGCTCTCGATAATTCCCGTCCTTCGACTGTTCTGCCGTTAGCCGAAATCTGCGTTTCTCCGGTAGCCTGACGCATCATATAACGAAACATCGATTTTTCGTCTTTGATGTATTCTTCCTTCTTTCCGCGCTTTACTTTATACAGCGGCGGCTGTGCAATGTAAACATATCCGTTTTCGATCAGTTCGGGCATTTGACGGTAGAAAAACGTCAAAAGCAACGTGCGAATGTGCGAACCGTCAACGTCAGCGTCCGTCATCAGACAAATCTTGTGATAACGAAGTTTGTTGACATCGAAATCGTCTTTGCCGATTCCCGTTCCGAGCGCGGTGATTAATGCTTTGATTTCACCATGACCGAGCATTTTATCGAAACGCGCTTTTTCGACGTTTAAAATTTTACCTTTCAGCGGCAAAACGGCTTGATTTTTACGGTCGCGTCCTTGTTTTGCCGAACCGCCTGCCGAATCTCCTTCGACGAGGTAAACTTCCGAAAGCGTCGGGTCTTTTTCCTGACAATCTGCAAGTTTACCGGGCAAGGTCGAAGTTCCCAATGCACTCTTGCGGACGATTTCACGCGCTTTTCGCGCCGCTTCACGCGCCCGCGAAGCATCGACCGCTTTTCCGACGATCTTCTTCGCAATAAGTGGATTTTCTTCAAAAAATTCGCCGAGTTTTTCGTTTAAAAACGATTCGACCGGACCTTTGACGGGCGAATTGAGTTTTCCTTTCGTTTGCCCCTCAAACTGTGGCTGCGGAATTTTCACGGAAATCACGGCAACCAAACCTTCGCGCACGTCGTCGCCTGTTAATCCGGTTTTCGAATTTTTCATCAAACCCGAACTTTCCGCGTAATTGTTGATCGTGCGCGTGATCGCGCCGCGAAATCCCGAAAGATGCGTTCCGCCGTCAACCGTATTGATGTTGTTGGCAAAAGAAAAAATCTTTTCGTCGTAAGAATCGTTATACTGCATCGAAACTTCGCACGAAAATTCGTCAGAAACCAATTCAAAATAAAGCGGTTCATCGTGCAAAGGCGATTTGTTTTTGTTCAAATGCTTGACGAATTCGGCGATCCCGCCTTTGTAATAAAATTCGTGCGATTTATCGCCTTCTTCGCGTTCGTCTTTGATGAAGATGCGAATTCCTTTGTTCAAAAACGCTTTTTCGCGCAGACGTTCCGACAATTTTTCAAAACTGTAAGTCGTAACTTCAAAAATATCCGAATCCGGTTTGAAAGTGATCTTCGTACCGCGTTTGCTCGTTTTTCCCGTTTCTTTCAACGGTTCGACCGGAAATCCGACTTTGTATTCCTGTTCGTAAGTTTTTCCGTCGCGCCAAATTTCGAGTTTCAGCCATTCCGAAAGAAAGTTTACGCAGGAAACACCGACGCCGTGCAGACCGCCCGAAACTTTGTAGGAATTCGAGTCAAACTTTCCGCCCGCGTGCAAAACCGTCAAAACGACTTCTGCCGCCGAACGACCTTCTTGTTTGTGAATGTCCACGGGAATTCCGCGTCCGTTGTCCACAACCGTGATGGAATTATCGATATGAATCGTGACCTCGATCGTGTCACAATAACCTGCCAGAGCTTCGTCAACCGAATTATCGACGACTTCGTAAACAAGGTGATGAAGACCGAGTTCGCTGGTTGATCCGATATACATCGCCGGACGCTTGCGAACCGCGTCGCGCCCTTCTAAAACTGTGATTGAATCTGCTCCGTAATCTGTTTTTGCTTTAGCCAATTTATCTATTCCTCTGTTTAAAATTTAGGTGTCAAAAGTAACCTATATTGTATCATTTTTTTGAACTTTTAGACAGTCAATTAACTTATTTTATCTGGATTTTTCGCTAATTTCAGCGATCGAATTCGAGTATTTGAAAGTATTTTTTACGATTCTCCGAATAAACTGAAAATTGTCAGTTTATTTCGGTTTTTAAGTTTTCTTTTTCAGCGTAATTACATCCGAATCGATCAAAGAGATTCGGTCGAAAATATTTTTTAAAAGCGGATAGCTGTTTACCGGATAAAGCAATCTTCCGTTTTCGCCGTATTTGAAATTTCGTCGATATTTTAAAGTATTTCTTTGCGGGTCGAATCCGATGTTGACCTCGAAATCAACGATTCCCGCTTCTGAAACTTTTCGGGAAAGGTTTAAAGCTTCCGTCTCGTAATTTTGCGGAATTTCAATTTCGACTTCCTGTAAATCCCAATTCGATTTATCAAAATAGATCGGCGTAAATCGTGTGCTGTCTTGAAATTTCGGTTTTATTCCGTATTCAAAAAACCCGGGTTGAAAGATCATTCGCTTTTCCGTCGAACGCGCATAATCGAAAACCTTTATTTTGTATTGAATCTCAAAAGGTTCATTAAACCAAACAGATTTATTGATCGAAACATTTTCAATTTCAAATTTATCGAATCGCCCTTTCCAAATATTTTCGATGGATTCCTTGATATATTTTTCCGATAAATCTTTAAAGCCCAATTTAGAATCGGTTCCGATAAATCCGTAGTATGTGTTTTTTACCGTGCCTTCCAATGTTCCGTCAGGCAATAATTTCAAATTCGCTTTTTGCTCGGATTTGTTATATTCGGGCGGCGCGATCGGAAGCTTTACCCATTCAGATTCTTTTTTCCCGATCAGCAAAGCGTCTTGACCTTCGGAAAACCAATACAAATGATTTGCCGGCGTGTATTTCATACTCGGATAACAATAATGCCAGCCTTTCGCGGTTTTCACGGCAATTCCCGAATAGATCAGCAAACTGCGGTGCGCGAATTTATTGTTTGCAAAGACAAAACTTCGACGATCGCCGGTGTAGATTATTCTGACATCCAAATCAGCTGCCGTTGCGACCGCAACGAAAAGATTATTCACGCCGAAATCAGGTCCTGCTTTATTTTTCAACACTTCTTTAGCCTGCCAATTTCCCCAATTTTCTGCACTTACTTTTTGTCTGTCGGCTTCATCTAGATATTGATAATTTTGTATTTCATTGCGGCA
>DAITPE010000036.1:0-16506 GCA_036833775.1 Pyrinomonadaceae bacterium
GAACAAAAAGCGTAAGAATCATTTCTTGCGCTTTTTCTTTTGCGTTCGATTTATGTTTGAATTTGCTTAAAGAAATAATTGAAAGGAAAAGAGATTTTGCCCACGAAATACACGAAAAGCACGAAAGTTAAAACCTTTTTAATAAATAATTGTCATTTATTATTTTTTTTTCGTTTCTTTCGTGTGTTTCTTGGGCAAAATCTTTTCTGAGAAAATTTTATGAATAATAAAGTAAGAATCGGTTTTATCGGAACGGGTTTTGCACGAACGGTGCAGATTCCCGCGTTTTTGATGTGCGAAAATGCGGAGATAGCTTCGGTCGCGAGTTACAGTTTGGCAAACGCCGAAAAGACGGCAAAGCAATTCGATATTCCGCATTTTACCGACGATTGGCGCGAAACGGTTACAAACGAAAACGTCGATCTCGTCTGCATCACGACACCGCCGCCGCTTCATTGTCAACAAACGCTTGCCGCACTCGAAGCGGGCAAGCACGTTCTGTGCGAAAAACCGATGGCGATGTCTGTTGCCGAATCCGCAAAAATGACCGCAAAAGCCAAAGAAAAAGGCTTGCTTGCATTGATTGATTTCGAGCTTCGTTTTCAGCAAGGCAGACAAAAAGCCTTTGAACTTATTCGCGGCGGCGAGATCGGCAAAATTCGCCACGCCAAATATAATTTTCGCGCACCGCAGCGCGGAAATATCGATATTCCGTGGAATTGGTGGTCTGACAAAACGCAAGGCGGCGGCGCGGTCGGCGCGATGGCTTCGCATATCATCGATTCATTTTATTTTTATCTCGGCACGGAAGCGTCGAGCGTTTTCTGCCAGCTTCAAACGCACATCAAACAGCGCAAAGACCCGAAAACGAACGAAATGCGCGACGTGACGACCGACGACGAAGCGATGTTCGTCTTTCGTTTCGCCGAAAACGAATTTACCGAAGACGCGACGGGATTGATTTCGCTTTCCGTCACCGAACAGCCGAACTATCAAAACACGCTCGAATTTTTCGGCACGAAAGGCGCGATTAGAATCCAACATCGCGGTGAACTTTTCATCACCAAAAACGGCGAAAGCGATTGGACGGAAATCGCAACCGACATCGGCACAAACATCGACGGCGTCGGCGATTCGGGCTTCGCACGCGGCTTCACGGCATTCGCCCCGAAAATAATCGAAGCGATCGAACAAGGCAAAACCGAGATCGAATTTGCCGCAAATTTTGAAGATGGCTTAAAGGTGCAAAAAGTGATCGACGCGGCGCACGAATCGAACGAAAAAGGCTGTATTATAAACATTTAGGAATTAACAGGGATTGCAGGATAAAAAGGATTTGAAATTTTTTCTCAAATATCCTTTTTATCCTGTCATCCCTGTTCATTATTTACTTATGAAAAAGTTTCTAAAAATTTTCGCCGCAGTTTTCGGAGTTTTACTGATCGGTTTTCTCGTATTTTTCTTCGGTTTCGCGCCGTCGTATATTGAAAAATCCTTGAATCCGGTTCTCAACAAACCGCCTTATCAAACGTCCGAACAAGCCAAACTTTTACACGAAAAACTCTTCGTTGCCGATCTTCACGCCGATTCGCTTTTGTGGAATCGCGATCTGAACAACGACGCGGAAATCGCACAAGTTGACGTGCCGAAACTTCTGCAAGGAAACGTCGCTTTTCAGGCTTTCACCGTTGTCACGAAAACGCCGCGCGGAATGAACATCGAACATAACACCGACGCGACCGACAACATTTTCTGGCTCGCGCTTGCCCAACGCCAACCGCTCGAAAATCTTTCGAGCCTCACGAAACGCGCCGTTTACCAAGCAAATAAACTAAAACAATACAGCGAAAACTCGAACGGAAAATTAGTTCTGATCCGCACGAAAACCGACCTTAAAAACTTTCTCGAACGCCGCAAAAGCGAAAGAATAGTCGGCGGTTTCCTCGGCATCGAAGGCGCACACGCGCTCGACGGAAAGCTCGAAAACATCGACGTTTTATTCGACGCGGGCTTTCGCATGATGTCGCCGTCGCACTTTTTCGACAACGACATCGGCGGCTCGGCGCACGGCGTCGAAAAATACGGCTTGACCGAAAAAGGACGCGAAATGATTCGCCGGATGGAACAAAAAGGAATGCTCGTTGACGTGTCTCACGCGTCCGAAAAAACGCTCGACGACGTGCTGAAAATCGCAACCAAACCCGTCGTCGTATCGCACACGGGCGTGCGCGGAACGTGCAACAATCAGCGCAATCTGTCCGACGAACAATTGAAAGGAATCGCCCAAACCGGCGGCATCGTCGGCATCGGCTTCTGGGACACTGCAACCTGCGGCACAAACGCCGAATCGATCGCCAAAGCCATCCGCTACGCGGCAAACATAATCGGCGCAGACCACGTCGCCCTCGGTTCGGATTTTGACGGCTCGGTCAAAGTCCCTTTCAACACCGGCGGCGAAGTTCTTATCACCGAAGCACTCTTAAAAGAAAACTTCAACGAAGAAGAAATCGCTCAAATAATGGGCGGAAATGTTTTACGAATCTTGGGCGAGAATTTACCTGATTAAATACAGAAATGGACGCAGGCTTTGCGTTAAGATATTAATGAAAACTGAGAAAACGGATTTTCGTTTTTTGAGTTAGAATTATAATTTATGGAAGAAAAAGAACAAGAGAGATTGAGAAACGCCGCGATTCGTTTGACGATGATGCCGCGCGATACGAATGCACACGGAACGGTTTTCGGCGGCGTGATTTTAAGCTATATCGACGTTGCCGGCGGTGTCGGCGCGGTTCGCGCGACCGGACACGATCGTTTCGTCACTGTCGCGATGAAGGAAGTTATCTTTCACGAACCCGTTTTTATCGGCGATCTCGTCAGCTTTTACGCCGAAACGGTGCGCATCGGCAAAACGTCGATCACGATCAAAGTGATCGTCGAAGCCGAACGCTTCGACAGCCACGGAGCAAGCGTCCGCGTCACCGAAGCCGAAGTAACTTATGTGGCGATCAATCAACACCGTGAGAAAGTTAAAATAGGAAAAGAGTAAAGTCGAGAAAGTCTGGAAAGTCTGGGAAGTCGAGGAAGTCAAAAATTTCTTTTCTTTCCAGACTTTCCAGACTTTCCAGACTAAAAAGAAATGCCAACTTGGAAATTAGAACTTGAATACGAAGGAACACGTTATCGCGGCTGGCAGATTCAGCATAATGCGAAGACGATTCAGGGCGAATTGCAGGACGTTGCGCGTCAGCTTTTTTCGTCGAAATTTGAACTTTTCGGCGCGGGAAGAACCGATGCGGGCGTTCACGCCATCGAACAGATCGCGCATTTGAAAGTTCCCGAACTGCGCGTCAATGTCACGCCGAAACAGATTCAGCACGGCTTCAACGACCTTTTGCCGCACGACATCAACATCCTGAAAGTGTCGAACGCGCCGGACAATTTTCACGCACGAAAAGATGCAATTGCGCGTCAATATCTGTATCAAATCTCGACGCGCCGCACCGCTTTTGCGAAAAACCACGTTTGGTGGATCAAAGACGCGCTCGACGTGAACGCAATGCAAACGTGCGCTGAAATGCTCGTCGGAAGACACGATTTCGTTTCGTTTTGCGAACCCGACGAAACAAAAAATCAATCGACCATCTTGACGGTCGAAAGCGCGGAAATCTTAATGCAGGACAATCTGATCTTTTTCCGCATCAAAGCGAGCCATTTTTTATGGAAAATGGTCAGAAGAATCGTCGGAATGCTCGCGGAAGTCGGTCGCGGAAATCTAACTTACGATGGTTTTGCAAGACTTTTGAAATTTCCTTCAAATGCGCCCGCCAAATACACCGCGCCGCCGTCGGGTTTGTTTCTGGAAAAGGTTTTTTACAAAAAAGAAGCTGAAAAAAAGTAGTTTTGTTGTAAAGCAAAATCATTTTATTTTGAAGAACAATCAACTTTTTCGCCGTTTGTTGCCTTTATTTTGTTCGTTTTCAAATGTTTCGATAAGGTTTTCAGAATCAAGTAGTCGAGCAAAATGAATTTGTAGGTTTAGCCGTCAGTTTGCAAAAGACAAAAATTCTAAATTCTGCATTCTAAATTCTAAATTATCATCCGTAAAAACTAATCTTTGTTTAATTCGAGATTAATTTAGAATGAATAATTTAGAATTACTGATTTTTCTTTTTGCAATCTCGGTTAAAATTAATTTCGCACGACTGCTTAATGCAAATATTCGAAATATCATTCGGAAAGTTTTTCTGCCGTGAGATAAGACTTTATTTTTCCGCAACTTGCCATTTCCGTCCGATTTGTGCCAAAGTCAAATTAGAGAAGTTTTACGAATTTTGATTGCAGGAGAAATTTTTTAGAAATGCCGAAAATTACTGCCGAAACTGCCAACGGCACAGTTGCTTTTGAAGCCGAAGAAGGACGCAAACTCGTTTTATGTCTGGAAGATAACGGGATTGACATTCTTCACCGCTGCGGCGGAAATGCGCGCTGCACAACGTGCCGCGTCGAAGTTTTATCGGGTGATCCGGGCGAGATAGGTGACCCGGAAAAAGCCATTTTAGCGTCGAAAACCGATCTGGGCGATCATACGCGTTTGTCGTGTCAGGTTCGCGTGATCGACGATCTGCACGTAAAAGTCATTCGCCAAGCAAGCGTCGAAGGAATGGACGCGGGCGGAAGACCTGTCGAGTAAAATTAATTATTTTTATAAGAACAAGGAGAAATAAAATGTTGAATAACTTAATCGAAAATATGAATTTTGAAGTTGCCGAAGCGCATTGCGACGGTCCGTGCGGAGTTTACGATCCGTCACAGGCTCGCGTCGAAGCCGAATCGGTTTTACAATTGACGAAAAAGATTCTCGATCTGAAATATCCCGAAAGCGGCGACGAAAAAGCTAAACTTGCTTTTCACAACACTTTGACACGCTTTATCGCGATCAAAGAAGAGCGCGCCGAACTCGCAAAACATCACATTCTCGTTTTGTGGACGGATTATTTCAAACCGGCGCATTTGGAAAAATATCCTAACTTACACGAAATTTTCTGGAAAGCGGCAAAAGCCTGCTCGTCGTGCAAACAGGAAGTCAGCCTCGAACACGCGCAGGAATTAATGGACGCGATCAAGGAAATTCACGGAATTTTCTGGGAAACAAAAGGCAAAGACGTGCCTTGGTTTACGGCAAGCTAGACCGATTTAGGATTTGGGATTGCGGATTGCGGATTTTATTACAAATCTGCGATCCGCATTTTTTATGGAAAACGAATTGCCTGAAATTGTTTTGAACGAAGAAAACGCCGAAAATTTTTCAAACTATAAACTTTTCCGCGTCGAAGGCGATTCGATGTTTCCAAATTTGAAAAACGGCGAATTCGTTTTGATAAATCCCGATTTTGAACCGAAAATCGGCGACATCGTTCTCGCCGCTCATCCTTTCAAAAAAAGCGTCAAAATCATCAAACGCATCACAGAAATCAACGCCGAAAACAGATATTTTCTCATCGGCGACAATCCAACAGAAAGCACCGACAGCCGCAGCTTCGGCACGATCTTAAGAAAAGATATTCTCGGCAAAGTCACGGCAAAAGTGAAAGAAAATTTGCCTGTGAAACACAAAAAATAAACAAAAAAATCGGGATTCCGAATCTCTCACGAAATCCGAAATCCCAAATCCACAACCCCAAATCCAATTAGTTCGGTTGTTTCACGATGCGCAGATACGGTTTTACTTCGTTCCAGCCGTCGGGGAATTTTTCCTTCGCTTGTTCGTTTGAAACTGCCGGAACGATAATCACATCGTCGCCGTTTTTCCAGTTTACGGGCGTTGCCACGCTGTGTTTTGCGGTCAATTGCAGCGAATCTATGACACGCAGGATTTCTTCAAAATTTCTGCCCGTGCTTGCCGGATATGTCAGATTCAATTTAATTTTCTTGTCGGGACCGATGACGAAAACCGAACGAACCGTAAAAGTATCGCTTGCGTTCGGATGAATCATATCGTAAAGATCGGCAACCGCTTTATCCTTGTCAGCAATGACGGGAAAATTGAGCGCAGTTCCCTGCGTTTCTTCGATGTCTTTTGCCCACAAATGATGCGAATCGGTCGCGTCAACGCTCAAACCGATGACTTTCACGTTGCGCTTGTCGAATTCGGGTTTTAAACGCGCCGCTTCGCCGAGTTCGGTCGTGCAAACAGGCGTAAAATCTTTCGGGTGCGAAAACAAAACGCCCCAACTGTCGCCTAAATAATCGTAAAAATTAATTTCGCCTTCCGTCGTATCCGCCGTAAAATTCGGCGCATCGTCTCCAATTCTCAATGACATATTTTTTTTCTCCTTTAGTTATTTTTTTAACGCAAAGGCGCGAAGGTGCAGAGCCGCAAAGTTCTTTAAAATTAGATTGAATCGTTTTGATTTGAATTTTATATTAATTCCCTTTGCGTCTTTGCCCCTTTGCTCCTTTGCGTTAAAACTTCTTTCCTAATATTTCGCCACCGTCGGATCGACTTCGTCCGACCAAGCCGTAATTCCGCCTTTCAGATTTATAAGCCGTCCCGCAAAACCGTTTTCCTGCAATGCTTTGATCGCTTTCGCGCTACGCACGCCGCCTTTGCAATGCACGACGGTTACACGCGACGAATCGATCTCTTTCGCCCGATCAACGACTTCGCCGAGCGGAATAAGTTTCGTATTCGGAATTTTAGCAATCTCAACTTCATACGGTTCGCGCACATCGATAATCTGCAATTCGGGATTACTTTGTATTAATTCATTTAACTCTTTTGCGCTGATTTCTTCAAGAACATTTTCTTCCGTCGGCAAATTCAGACCGCAAAATTCTTCGTAATCGATCAATTCTTTGATCGTCGGACTCGTGCCGCAGATCGGGCAATCGGCATTTTTCTTGAGTTTTAATTCACGAAAACGCATTTTCCACGCATCGAAAAGTAAAAGTCGATTTAATAAAATTCCTTCCGCACCGAGAATAACTTTAATAACTTCATTCGCCTGAATCGTGCCGACAATTCCGGGCAAAACGCCGAGAACGCCGCCTTCCGCGCACGACGGAACTAATCCCGGCGGCGGCGGTTCGGGATAAAGACAGCGGTAACACGCGCCTTTTTCTGCCCAGAAAACGCTCGCTTGACCTTCAAAACGAAAGATCGAGCCGTAAATGTTCGGTTTCCCTGTCAGAACCGAAGCGTCGTTGACGAGATAACGCGTCGGGAAATTGTCCGTTCCGTCAACGATCACGTCAAAATCTTTGAATAATTCCAAAGCATTTTCGCTCGTCAGACGCGTTTCAAATGCTTCGATGTTCGTGTTCGGATTTATATCTAAAAGCCTGTCCTTCGCCGAAGCGATTTTCGGGCGACCGACATCTTTCGTGCCGTGAATAATTTGTCTTTGCAGATTCGATTCGTCAACGACATCGAAATCGACCACGCCCAAAGTTCCGATTCCCGCCGCCGCCAGATATAACCCCAACGGCGAACCCAAGCCGCCCGTGCCGATCATCAAAACACGGGCGGCTTTAAGCTTTTTTTGTCCTTCCAAACCGACTTCGGGCAAAATCAAATGCCGCGAATAACGCGCAATTTCTTCATTTGAAAGTGCGGGCAATTCCTTTTCGGCTTTTGCTTCCGCCGCAATATTTCCGCCCGCGATCGAAGGCACGATCAGAATTTCATCGCCGTTTTTGACTTCGGTTTCGAGATTATCGAGATCACGGATGTCTTCGTCGCCAACGTAAACATTGATGAAATTTCGCAGACTTCCGCCGTCGTTGTAAAGATGTTTTTTCAGATCGGCAAATTGCGCCGTCAATTTCTCCAACGCTTCGCCCGCCGTTGACGCTTCAACTCCGATTTCCGTTTGTCCGCCCGCAAACTGACGTAAAGGCGTTGGAATTACAATTGTTACTGCCATATTTTTATTTCTCCATTGAAATTTTATCGTTCACGGATACACACGTTTTTTTTGTTATCTTTCAGTTTTTTTGCCGTGTGCACCCGTGAACAATTCTTTAGTTTTCGATAAAAAATTCTTCTTCATTAAATTTTGAACGGTCGTCTTCCATCTGCCACGAACGAACGTCAACCGCTTTTCCGCCGATCACCGAAACGATAATGTAAGACCAAACCGGAAGCGCGTGGTCGAGGTCATACTGTGACGGAACGGCGCGGTCTTCGGGATGCGAATGGTAATAACCGATAACATCCAATTTCAGAGAACGTGCATAACATTCGGCTCTCATCACGTCTTTCGGCAAAATCAAAACACGATTTTTCTGGTCTTCCCGGCTCGAATTTTCAAGCGGAAAAATTTCAGTTACGAGCTTTTTCCCGTCCGCTTCAAAACGCCCGATCAACATTCCGCCGCATTCGTTCGGATAAGTCGCCTCGCCGTGCGTTTCGATTGCTTTTTTATGTTCTTCAGTTATGTAAATCATATTTTTTTAGCCGCAGATGAACGCAGATTACGCAGATTTTTTTTGATTTTTCTTTGCGAACTTTGCGCCTTTGCGTGATTCTTATTTCACACAAAACTCAAGATATTTCCTATCCATTTTTTCAAAATATCCTTCCTAATCCGCGTTTATCCGCGTTCATCTGCGGCTAAATTATTTCCTTAAAGCGCATTCAATATCCGCGATAATATCCTTCACGTCCTCGATCCCGACCGAGATTCGCACTAGACTTTCCGCGATTCCCAAACTCGCGCGTTTTTTCGGCGAAAGTTCGCGGTGCGAACTTGATGCGGAATGCGAAACGAGTGTGTAAACATCGCCAAGACTTGTTGCACGGACGCAAAGATTGAGCGAATCCATAAATTTCCAAGCCGCTTCACGCGAATCGTTTTTCAACTTTATCGAAACTAACGCGCCGCCGAAATCGTCCTTCAAAATCTTATCTGCCAATTTTTTATCGTCCAGATTCGGATAATAAACCTTTTCGATAAATTCGTTTTTCGCCAAATGTTCCGCCAAAATCGCCGCGTTTCGGCATTGTTTTTCTTGTCGAAGCCCGAGCGTTTTGATGCCGCGCAAAATTTGATGCGCTTCCCAAACGCTTAAAACTCCGCCGACGAGCTTTTTAATTCCGTCCAAAGTCGGTTTATCGAATTCGTCATTTGAAATCACGATTCCGCCCGTCGCGTCGGCGTGTCCGCTCAAATATTTCGTCGCCGAATGAACCGAAAAATCCGCGCCGAAATTTAAAGGCTGACACAAAAACGGCGACGCGAAAGTATTGTCAACGACCAATTTTGCGCCCGCTTTATGCGCGATTTCGGCAACTTTTTCAATGTCGCAGATTTTCAAAAGCGGATTCGAAATAGTTTCCGCCAGCAAAACGCGCGGTTTCAGTTCTTCCGTCTGCTTTTTCAATTCGTCTAAATTATTAAAATCCGCCGTTTTCGTTTTTACGCCGTAGCTTCCGAAAATTTTATTCAGCAGATCGAAAGATGCGCCGTATAAATCCTGCGAAGCCAAAACAACCGAATTCGGCGCGAGTTCGCAAGCAAAAAGTGCCGCGTGAATCGCCGCCATTCCCGACGCAAACGCGACCGCAAATTTTCCGTTCTCGATTTCCGCAACCGCTTCTTCGAGCGCATTTACGGTCGGATTTCCGTAGCGCGAATAAACATAATCGCCGCCTTCGCCCGAAAAAACCTTGTCCATTTCCGCCATCGAATCGTATGTGTAAGTCGCCGAAGGATAGATCGGCGTGGAAACCGATTTCCCGATCGGCGTTTGCCGCCTTTCGCCTGCGTGAACAAGTTTTGTATCTATCGAATATTCGCTCATCTTTTTGTCAGAACCACCTGCGGTAGCGGGTGGGTAACCTCTTCAAATCCCAAATGCAAAAAACTCCCGCGCTAAACTTAATCAAGCGCGAGAGTTTTTCTAAAAAATTCTCTTTGCGGTCATTTAGCAGTTTTTTTGAAGTGGAGCAAGTTGCCTTAAATCGCCACTTTTCGTGCTTTCAACCAATCGGAAAGCAGTTAAAGAACTAATTTGCAATTTACAGGATTAACTTTGAGCGTGTCAAGTTGGATTTGTTTGAGTTTGATTTTAGTTTTGTTTTAACGGTTGAGATGACGTGGGGCGAAACCGCCACCAAGCCTGTCAGATTTTAACGCAGGACGCTGATAAGAAAGTCGCTGTTTCGCCCTCACGTCCATTGATTTGTTGGACGGCGCATTATTTTCACATCGAAACTTTAATCTCGTTCGATTTCAGCCCGACGAATTTTGACTCCTCAAATGTCGAATCGTTTGGCGGAACGCGAACAAAAGCATAAAAACGATACTTACCGAAATTAACAGTTTCAAAAAAGTTCTTCGGTTTCTTGAAGTTTATGGACGAAGAAATCGAGTCCTTCCAATAAAAATCTCTCAAATCAAATTCTGCCTCAATGGACTTATTGTTTTCAATATGCTTGTCTTTGAAAACTGCGAAAGCCACAAAGCAATCTGATCGTCTACAACCAAAATCAGGCGTATCAAAACTTTCAAAATTTAGCCAAATCGGTTCTGAATCTCTCAAATAAATTGTGCTTCCTGTTTTGTTCTCAAGAGTAACTTTGATTTTCGGCTGGCGCGATAAACGGAAATCTGTATTTTCAATCGAAATGGAAAGATTAAAACCATCGGTTTTACCTTGCGCAAAAGTCTGAAAAGAAAAAACAAAAACTACCAAAACTGTCAATGCTATTGATGCAAGTTGATTTCTCATTGTTCTAAATTCTTCACCTCCGATTCCAAAAGAAGCCGTGCAACTTTGATTTAACCCAACTTGTGTCGTGTTAATAAATTTAAACTAAATTATTAACGCTGTAATTAATAATTTTAGAATAAATCCCGCCTATAAATGCCGAATTATTTATTCATGATAATGAAAAATTCGGTTTATTACAATATTTTTTACTTCCTTTCCATTTTCACCGTCCAAAGAAAATCTTTGCCGAAAAGATTTTCGGTTTCGGGAAATTCCTTCATTTGGCGGATTTCGATGTTTTGGAAATCGTTTGAAAAAATCTTTCGCAGAGATTCTTCGGTAAAGCTCAGACCGCCGCCCATTGTTTGGTTTTGGTAAACTTCGAGGTCGGAAAAATCCGAACCGCCGCCCGGCGCGAAGCAGACCATTGCGAAAATTCCGCCTGTTTTCAGCGCGTTTGCGACGAGCGCGAGAAAATCGGGTCGGCGATGCGGCGCGATGTGATGAAAACAGCCCGAATCGTAGATCGCGTCGAAACTCTTTGCGGCGTATTCGAAATCGAAGATCGATCGGCAATGAAATTTAACTGAAACACCTGCCTTTGCGGCGTTTTCTTTTGCCTGCGCGATCGCCGTTTCCGAAAAATCGACGGCTTCCACATCGAATCCGCGTTTTGCCAGAAAGATCGAATTTCTGCCGTTTCCACAGCCGATGTCCAAAACTTTCACAGGCGCACAAAGCTCGTTTTTTTCGACGAGTTCAAACAGATTTTCGTCGGCGTTTGCGGTAAAAAACGGGCATTTTCTGTTCGGATCGGAATAAAACCGCGTCCACCATTTCGCGCTTTTTTCGGCAATGAGTTCGTCGAGCAATTTCAATAAATCTTCTTTCGTGGCAGTAAAATTTTTAGGCATTTCGGCTTTTATTATACGAAATTAATGACGATTTATTGTGGTAAAATGATGAAAAATCGTCGGAACGCCTGCGCCCTCGCAGGCAAACGCCGTTTGGAAAACGGCGTAAACGCGATTAGGTTTTAGAAGTTTTTTTGTGATAAATGTTTCGCGCTTTGCGCTCAATGCCTGCGAGGGCGCAGGCGTTCCGACAATGAAAGAATTACCAAGAGCGAGTTTTTACGAAATGGCGTTGGTTTTTACGGGCGCACGTTTCAAATATATCTGCGAAGGAACTTCGATGAATCCGACGCTCTACGACGGCGAAGTCGTGCTGGTTGACCGCAATTCCGAACCGCAAGTCGGCGATATTGTCGTCGCAAAACATCCGGTCGAGCAAACGACCGAGATCGTCAAACGCATCCAACGAATCAACGAACACGGACATTATTTTCTCGTCGGCGACAACGCAGAAGACAGCAACGACAGCCGCGAATTCGGCGCGGTGAGGCGTGAATATATCAAAGGCAAGGTCGTTGCGCGTTTGTAAAAGTAAAACAAACTTCAGTTTGTTTCTTTCGTGCGGTGAGAGACAAACTGAAGTTTGTCAGACTTTTTGCGCATTTCTGCACCTGTTTCCAAAAATGTTAGAATATCTTTTTATAATTCAGAGTTTTTATGATCGAAGAAAAAGTTTTAATTCAAAAGTTTGTCAGTAAAAAGAAAAAAGAACGCCTCCCGAAACCCGATTGGCTTCGGATAAAATTGGGCGATCCGACGAATCAGAATAAGGTTTTGAGCCTGATCGAAGGCTTGAATCTGCACACGGTTTGTCAGGAAGCGCGGTGTCCGAACATTTTCGAATGCTGGACGGATAAAACGGCGACGTTTATGCTCGGCGGCGATACCTGTACGCGGCATTGCGGATTTTGCGCGGTCAACAAAGGCAAACCGATGGATTTAGACCCCGAAGAACCCGCAAACGTCGCTGCGGCGGTTGCGCATTTGGGATTGGAACACGCCGTTATCACTTCCGTAAACCGTGACGATCTCGCGGACGGCGGCGCGGCGCATTGGGCGGAAACGATTATTAAAGTTCACGAAGTAAACCCGAATTGCCGCGTCGAAGTTTTGATTCCCGACTTTCAAGGCAACGAAGAAGCCTTGAACATCGTGCTCGCGGCGCGTCCCGAAGTTTTGAATCACAACACGGAAACCATCGCGAGGCTTTACCGCCGCGTGCGTCCCGACGCGAAATATACGCAGACTTTGGAATTATTGGAACGCGCCGCGCATTACCGCGATACGCAGTTTCCGCGTATGAAAACGAAAAGCGGAATTATGGCAGGTCTTGGCGAAACCTTTGAAGAAGTCGTCGAACTGATGAAGGATTTGCGCTCGGTTTCGTGCGACATTATGACGATCGGGCAATATTTACAGCCGTATGAAAAACGCCTGCCCGTCGAACGCTACGTCACGCCCGAAGAATTTGCCGAATGGAAACGCATCGGCTTGGATTTGGGCTTCAAACACGTCGAATCTTCGCCCTTGACGCGTTCGTCTTATCACGCGCGACAGCAAAGCGAATCGGGCGATGCGAAGATCGTGCAGATCGGCAAATGAAGATTCCGTCTTCGACAATTATCGCCACAGTTTTGTTTTTATTTACACACATTGCGGAAACGATCATCGGCTTTTTGATAATGAGCAACGGACTAAGTTTGCTGACTTTGTTTTTAAACTTAATCACGATTTTAGTCCCGCTTTTGTTTTTAGCAGGAGTAAAAGCATTACGCGAAACTTTAAAGATTCTTGCGATTATTACAGTTGTTTACGGATTTTTGTTGCTCTATCTGGATTTTACTGAAGAAAATGCTTACGGAAATTTTGCATCTTGGATGTGGATTTTTAATTCTTTTGAAATTTTAGTGGGAATTTTCTTGTATTACACACTTTTCAAATTAAAGACTAGCGAATAAATCGAAAAAATTGGAACTGATATGGATTGATAAAAAGTTATGGACGATCCGATTCTTAACAGCGATGAATTAAACGACAAAAGTGCCATTGATGACGATAATATAGCTTTCGTCATCAATGGCACTATTCATAAAAAGATCATTCCGATCCTGCTTTCGCCGAAGGTGATTTTTCCTTTTCAAACGTCGATTCCGGTCGTCACCGATCCGCATTTGAAACAGCTTTTCGAAGAAGCGCATCGGGAAAACACGGTCATTGGTTACGCGTATCATCCCGAAACCGCCGCGACCGAACTTCCGAAGCTTCAGCACGTCGGCGTTGCCGCGATCGTTCCCGAACTCAGCAAACTGGTTGATGGTTCGTATCTTGTCAAGATCGTTCCGCTCAATCGCTTTTATATCACCGCCTACGTCAACGACGATCCGAAAGATTTAACGGCGCGTGTTGCTTATTACAGCGATGTGCCCGAAGACGAAAAGCTTCTCAAACCTCTGGCTGAAAAATTCGTTAGACTCCATGCCGAAGTTGACGAAGCGATCAAAGAACATAGCAAGCCGAAAACAAAGCACGAAGCGTTTTTAGACCCGTCCGATTATCATATGTTGTCTTTATACGCCAATACATCTTTTTCGCTTTTTCCGAAGTTTACGGAAGACGAAAAACAATATCTCTTATGGCTTTATAAACTCTCCGAAAGATTATTGCTCGCCATCGACATTTTGGAAGAAACATTGCCCGGTACAAAACGCGCCGCCAAAAGAATGCGCCCGTTCAAAAACAACTGACAAAATAATTTAAGCAATAGTTATTCGATGAATTCATTCGAGAAAACATTTGAAGATTGGCTGGAAGAAAGTTTGAGCGCGGATATTCCTGAAAATGTCCGCGCTTTTTCGTTTAATTTAAATGAACCGGCGTTCGTCGAAAGTTGTAAATTCGGCATCGAACTGATCGGCGCGGAAAGATTCGACGCGGATGACGAAGATTGGGCTTGCGACGAGATTTGGCAGCCTTTGCAGAGAAATGTTTTGATTCCGCTTTCGTATTCTGGCGAAAATTGGGAAGAATGTTTGTCGGTGATGAAAAAACTACTCTTCAAACTTCTTGACTCAAATAAATCTTTTGCCCAAAAATTAACATCGAAAGAAGCCGTCGGCATCGGATTTGTTGACGGGAATTTGGAAAATATTTGGATCGACAAAGAGAAAAAGTTATGAAAATAAGCGCAAGCATCGCAAACAGTTTCGAGAAACACGAAGTTTCGCTTGAGACGAACGGCAATCGGCAGAGCGTTTCGATCGCGCCGAAAGCAACGGGTTTCGGTTCTTCAGTCAATCGCGGCGAGCTGCTTTTTCTTGCGCTTGCCACTTGTTACTGCAACGATATTTACCGCGAAGCCGCCAAGCGCGAAATCAAAGTCGAGCGCGTCGAAGTCAGCGTCGAAGGCGATTTCGGCGCGGAAGGCGAACCTGCCGCAAACATCGCGTATCACGTCAAAATTTCCGCCGAAGCAAGCGCATCCGAGATCGAATCGCTCATCCGCGACACCGACCGCGTTGCCGAAATCCAAAACACTCTGCGAATCCAAACGCCTGTCGTTTTGACAAGCATCGAAGCAGTCGAAGTTTAACGGCTTTGACACGCTTCCTTGCGGGTGCGTTTCCGCCTGTATCTTAAAAAAATTTTCCCTGCCTGAAAGAAAAATCTTCCATTTTAAATAAAAAAGGAGTAAATTGTCTTTATTAATTTTTTGAGCGGCTAAAAAACGTCTGAAATCGGCTTCGTAAACTGCGAAGTTGATAAAAAAACGGATGAAGCGGCGACGAAATTAATAAAACCGCCTGCAAAACGTGCAGAGCGGCTTCAAAATGGCGCAACTCCCGTTTCAAAATGCGCGAAGCGTCTTCAAAACGGAAAAAGCGTCTTCAAAATCGGTAAAGCCGCCGTCAAAACCTGCAAACTTGACGACACAATACGCAAACCGTCATTAAAATCGGCAAAGCGGCTTCAAAAAAAGAAAAGCGCGGTCGAAAAGCGGAAAGCGGCTTCAAAATACGCAAACCTGCAACAAAAAGCGCGAAGCGGCTTCAAAATGACGAAAGTGCCGACAAAATGCCGGAAGCGGCGGCAAAATTTTCACGGCTTATCTATGCAAGGAGTAAAAAAACAATGACAGATGACGAACGCAGAGAACTCGATATGTTTAATCACGCTTCGGCGTGTTTGACGGCTCAATTTTCCGACCTTTCCGCACCGCCGCACATTGCGGAAGCAATTCAAAATTTTCGCGGCGCGATCACGCAGATAGAAACGCAAAGCACGTCGCAAACGGCGGAAGAAGGAACGGCGGAAGAAGGAACGGCGGAAAGAAGCGTCGCGCGCAATGCCGTCAAGGAATTTATGACGAGATTTGCAAGGACGGCGCAGGTCATCGCCCGCCGCCGCGTCGGTTTCGACGAAAACTTCCCGATGCCCTACGGCAAAAACGATGAACAGCTTTTAGCTTCGGCGCGTGCCGTCGCCGATAAAGCCCAGAGCGAACGCGAAGAATTTACCCTGCTCGGCATCAATGTCGCGTATCTGCAAGCGACGGCAGGCAAGATCACGGCTTTTTCAGATGCGCTCGAAAAAACCAATGCCGCCACGTCTTCGCGCGGTGCGGCGGTCAGCTCGCGGAAAAACGCTTTCGACATTGCCGATGAAAATTTCGAGATAATCGATATTTTCATCAGAAATCAATACGCCGAGCAACCCGAAAAACTTTCCGCATGGCGTATGGCAACCCACATCCAACGCGCCCCGAAAGGCAAAAACGACGGCTCGACACCGACAACTTAGTAACGGATAACGGATAAGTGATAACTGATAACTGAGAATTGATTTTCACTATCCATTATCAGTTATCAGTTATCAC
>DAITPE010000037.1:0-16394 GCA_036833775.1 Pyrinomonadaceae bacterium
TATGCCTACCGTAAAGGTTCGCAATTTGAAGAACAAAGAAGTTGGTGAAGTCACGCTGTCGGATGCCGTTTTCGGTGTCGAATTGAATGAAGCGTTGATTCACGCAGCAGTCAAAAATTATCTGGCAAACGGACGTCAGGGAACTTCGGCGACGAAAACTCGCGGAAATGTTTCCGGTTCGGGACGCAAACTCTGGAAGCAAAAAGGAACAGGTCGTGCGCGTATCGCATCGCTTCGTTCGCCCTTGTGGAAAGGCGGCGGTAACGTACACGGTCCTCAGCCGCGCGATTGGTCATACAAAATGCCGAAGAAAATGCGCCGTGGCGCGCTTCGCTCGGCTCTTTCGGAAAGATTGCGCGAAGGTAATTTGATCGTGGTTGACGAAATGACGTTCGATACGCCGAAAACCAAAGATTTTGTAATCGCGATCGGCGGATTGGCTCTTTCGGAAAGTAAAAAAGCCGTGAAAACCTTGATCGTTGATTCGCTCGATAACGCAAACTTGATTTTGTCGTCGCGCAATGTTCAAAAAACGAAAGTTACCAACAGCTTCGGACTGAATATTTACGACTTGCTTTATCACGAAAAACTCGTGATCTCGAAAACGGCAGTCGAAGAATTGAACGAATTGCTCGATCCGAATCGTGAAAGCAGCAAGGAGGCGGCAGATAATGAATAATGTAAATGTTTGGGACGTTTTAAAGTCGCCTGTCGTGACTGAAAAATCAGTTATCTTGAAAGAAATTTCAAGCGATGAAAACGATACAGACCGCAACGAAGGACAGATTTTGACCTTCCGCGTCGATCGCAAAGCGGGTAAAGACGACATCAGAAAAGCAGTTGAAGAAATCTTCAACGTCAAAGTTTCAAAAGTCCGCACCGTTCAATACGAAGGCAAAATGAAAAAACGCGGACGTTTCGAAGGTCGCCGTCCGAGCTGGAAAAAAGCTTACGTGACATTGAAAAAAGGCGAACCGATGGTTGATTACGCAGAAGCTATTTAGTTATTAGTCCTTAGTTCTTTGTCATTAGTTAGTTTGAAAATTGCTAAGGACAAAGGACAAAAGACAAAGGACGAATTTAATTATGGGAATTAAAAGATTAAAACCGACATCACCTGCGCGACGTTATCAAACGTATCTGACGCGTGATGAATTGACTCCGAACGCAAAACCCGAAAAATCTTTGCTGGAGCCGAAAAAAAGAATTTCAGGTCGCAACAGCGATGGTCGTATCACGATTCGCAGACGCGGCGGCGGTCATAAGCGTTTTTACCGCGTGATCGATTTCAAGCGCAATAAAACCGGAATTCCGGGAAAAGTTACGCAGCTTGAATACGATCCGAACCGTTCGGCGCACATTGCGCTCATTACATATCTCGACGGCGAAAAGCGTTATATCCTTGCGCCGGTCGGATTGAAAGTCGGTTCAACGATCTTAAGCGGACCCGAAGCCGATATTTTGCCGGGAAATGCTTTGCCGATCACGAACATTCCGCTCGGTACGCAAGTTCACAACATCGAACTTCGTCCGGGTAAAGGCGGACAGCTCGTTCGTTCAGCCGGCGGATTTGCACAGATCGTTGCAAAAGAAGGCGATTATGCACAGCTTAGAATGCCTTCGGGCGAAGTTCGCAGAGTTCCGGTCGTTTGTATGGCAACCGTCGGACAGGTCGGAAACACCGAACACGAAAACGTCAGTTTAGGTAAAGCCGGACGCTCGCGTTGGATGGGCAAACGCCCGAAAGTTCGCGGTGTTGCGATGAACCCGGTCGATCACCCGCACGGTGGTGGTGAAGGTAAAACATCGGGCGGTCGTCATCCTGTAACTCCTTGGGGACAACCGACACGCGGATATAAAACCAGACACAATAAACGCACACAGAATATGATCGTGCGCGACAGAAGAAGAAAATAGTTAAGGTAACGAACGGGTGAAAAACCAAAGAAAATTCTTTAACATTCGTTCAATAAAATAAAAAATTATGCCACGTTCAGTAAAAAAAGGACCGTTTATTGATTTGAGCGTTTTGAAAGCTCTCAAACGAATTCAAGAAACCGGAAAGAAACCGCAAGCCATCAAAACTTGGTCGCGCCGTTCGACGATTTCGCCCGATATGGTCGGTTTGACCTTCGGCGTTCACAACGGAAAAAGACACGTTCCGGTTTTTGTAACGGAAAATATGGTCGGACATAAATTAGGTGAATTTTCTCCGACTCGCACGTATAAAGGTCACCCGGGAACTAAAGCCGAAAAGATGGCGAAAAGAAAATAAGGGAATTTGCGATTTGCAATTTGCGATTTGCAATTTTAAGAAACTACTTAAATCGCAAATCGAAAATCCCAAATCGAAAATAACATTATGGAAGCAATAGCAAAAACAAAATATTTGAAAGGTTCGCCGCGTAAGGCACGGCTCGTGATTGACCTGATTCGCGGACGCAATGTTTCGCAAGCATTGGCAATCTTGAAATTTACCGACAAACGCGCTGCTGATCCGATTGCTAAAACACTTCGTTCGGCGATCGCTAATGCGACATACTTGGCGGAACAGCAAAACATCGCCATCGATCCTGATGATTTGTGGGTGAAAACTTGCTTTGTCGATATGGGACCGACGAAAAATCGTCGCCGAATGCGTCCCGCGCCGCAAGGTCGTGCTTACCGTGAACAGCGTCACTATTGCCACATCACGATTCAGGTAACGAGCGAAGCTCAAGAAGATAAAGCTAAAAAAGCAAAACCTGAAACTGAAGTGAAAAAAGCAAAACCGGCAAAAGCTGAAAAGAAAGCCGAACCGAAAGCTAAGAAAGAAACGAAAGTTGTTGAAGAAACGGTCGTCGAAGAAACGAAACCGATTGAAACAACCGAAGCAGTTGAAGCGCAGGAAGTAAAAAACGAAGCTGAAGTCGCAGATGCAAAAGATGCAACTTCGCAAACTCCGGCTGAAAAGAACGAAACCAAACCGGCTGACGAAGCACAGGCGGATACAAACGAGGAGCTGGAAAAACAGTAAAGAATTATGGGACAAAAAGTTCATCCATACGGCTTTCGAGTCGGTTACAACAAAGATTGGCACTCGCATTGGTTCGCCAAACAGGAATTTGCCGGATTTTTGGCAGAAGATTTGAAATTGAAACGCGATCTGAAAAAGCGTTTTGCCGGAGCAGGCGTTTCGCACATCGACGTTGAACGCGCTGCAAGCCGTTTGAAAATCATCATTTACACTTCGCGTCCGGGCATTATCATCGGTCGCAAAGGTGCGGAAATCGAAAAACTCCGTGAAGATTTGTCAAAGAAAACGGGACGCGAAGTTTTGATCTCGATTCAAGAAATCCGTCATCCCGAACTGAACGCTCAGCTTCAAGCTGAAAAAATCGCACAGCAACTCGAAAAACGTATCGCTTTTCGCCGTGCGATGAAAAAGACGATGGAAGAATCGCAGCGTTTCGGTGCTGAAGGAATCAAAGTTATGATTTCGGGTCGCTTGAACGGAGCGGAAATCGCCCGCAGCGAATGGAGTCTTGAAGGTCGTCTTCCTTTGCACACGCTTCGCGCCGACATCGATTACGGATTTGCCGAAGCTTTAACGACATTCGGAATCATCGGAATCAAAGTTTGGATTTATCGCGGCGAAATTCTCGATCCGAACGCATCGATTGCACGCGGAACCACAACCGATCCGATGAAGGAAGTTAAAGTTCAAGGCGGAGGACGCGGAGACAGAAGACCGCCGCGCCGCCGTGACCGAAACGATAACAGAGGAGACAGAGGGTAATTTGTTAATCGTTAATTAATTCACGTTAATTAACAACTTACGAGGTTTTTATTATGTTAATGCCGAAAAAGGTCAAGCACCGAAGAGTTATGAAAGGTCGTATGCGCGGAAAAGCGACACGCGGCGAAAAAATGAACTTTGGTGACTTCGGACTGAAAACTTTAGAAGCAGGTTGGATCACCGACCGTCAGATCGAAGCGGCTCGTATCGCTATGACGCGCCACATCAAACGCGGCGGTAAAGTTTGGATCAGAATGTTTCCCGATAAGCCGATCACGAAAAAACCGGCTGAAACTCGTATGGGAAGCGGTAAAGGTGCGCCGGATCATTGGGTTGCGGTCGTAAAACCGGGCAGAATTTTGTATGAAGTGCAGGGAGTCAGCGAAGAATTGGCGCGTGAAGCAATGCGTCTCGCCGCTCAAAAACTGCCGGTCAAAACGAAATTCGTGAGCCGTGCCGATCTGGAAGGAGGCATTGTTTAGTTTATGAAACGCAAAGAACAATTAGACCAACTTGGTGAAATGAGCGTTGAAGAATTGCGCGATCAAGCAGATGCTTTGAAAGAATCGCTCTTTCGTTTGAAATTCAGAAAATCGTTGGGTGTCGGCGAAACAGTCGGCGATATTCGCCGCGAAAAGAAAACCTTAGCGCGCGTTTACACTTTGATTCAGCAGAAGGAAGAAAAAAAATAGTTTTCGGCTGAAAAAGTTGAGATAGAGAAATGGCTAAAAAGAAGCAAGAAGAAGTTGAAGAAACAACGGCTGAAGTAACCGAAACGGAAGCAACGGAAGAAGTGACTGCTGAATCAAATGCAGTTTCTGCCGATGCAGCGACCGAAGAGAAAGCAGAAGTTGTCGAAGAAAAGCCGAAAAAATCGAGCAGCAAGAAAGCTAAAGCTGACGATAAAGTAGAAAAAGCGGCTAGTTCGGATGACGCTGATAAGAAGGTTAAAACCAGCAAACGTGCAGAAAAAGTCGGCATTGTTGCGTCAGACAAAATGACCAACACGGTGACCGTTCGCGTTGACCGCCTTGTCAAGCATCCGATCTATCGTAAATACATCAAGCGCAAGAAGAAATTTATGGCGCACGATGTTCTCGGTGCTAAAATCGGCGATAAAGTAAGAATCGTGGAAACCAGACCGCTTTCAGCAAGAAAACGCTGGCGTGTCGTTGAAATTATTCAAAGAGCAGAAAGCTAAAAATTTGGGATTTGGGAAATCGGATTTGAGAGTTTAATAAACCAATCCGAAATCCGAAATCTGAAATCCGAAATTGGAGAGATAGTTATGATTCAGATGCAGACCTCTTTGACGGTCGCAGATAATTCAGGTGCAAAGCGTGTCGTGATGATCGCGCCGATCGGCGGTTCGACCAGCAAGATCGCGCGTCTCGGCGACAAGATCAAAGTTACCGTAAAAGAAGCCGCACCGGACGGAACGGCGAAAAAAGGTAAGGTTTACAACGCCGTGATCGTCAGAACCCGCAAGGAAGTGCGCCGCAAAGACGGAACTTATATTCGTTTTGACGAAAACGCCGCCGTTTTGATTAAAGATGACGGCTCGCCGATCGGCACACGCGTTTTCGGACCGGTCGCACGCGAATTGCGCGAAAAGAATTTTATGAAAATTGTTTCGCTGGCACCGGAGGTAATTTAAGAAAATGAAAACGGTAAAAACTGGAACAGTAAAAAGCAAGATCAAACGCGGCGATCAAGTCGTTTTCATCGCGGGTAAAGAATACAACCGCTATGACAGCGCAGGCAAACGCCAGCCGCTTCGCGGTAAAGTGCTCGCGGTTGACGCACGAAACGGAAAAGTCAAAGTCGAAGGCGCAATGATCGTCAAAAAGCACCAGAAAGCAGTTCCGCAATTAGGTAAAGAAGGCGGAATTATCGAAAGAGAAGCTTGGGTCAGTGCTTCAAACGTGGCTTTGATCGATCCCGAAACAGGCAAACCGACGCGTGTAAAAGTTGAAGTCCGCGACGGACAAAAAGTTCGTATCGCAAAAAGCGGTAAAGTAATTCCGACACCGGATTCGCGTGTAAAAACCGCGAAGAAAACAGAAACGGAAACGGATGAAGAATAAAAGTTTGAGGTTTGGAAACGCTTTAATGCGCGGGACCCAAACGCAAAACTTGGAGAACTCAAACAATGGCTAGATTAAAAGAAAAATACAGAAAAGAGATTGCACCGGCAATCGCTAAGGAATTCGGAATTAATAATCCGATGGCGATTCCGAAAATTGAAAAAGTCGTGGTCAATATGGGAGTCGGCGAAGCGATCGGCAACGCTAAAATCCTTGACACGGCGGTAGAAGAATTAAGAGCGATCACCGGACAAAAACCGGTCGTCACGAAAGCAAAAAAATCGATCGCGGCTTTCAAACTGCGCCAAGGAATGAACATCGGTTCGATGGTCACGCTTCGCGGCGACAGAATGTATGAATTTCTCGATCGCTTGATTTCGGTCGCTTTGCCGCGTGTGCGCGATTTTCGCGGAATCTCGGGCAAAGCTTTTGACGGACGCGGCAATTATACGCTCGGAGTTCGTGAACAATTGATTTTCCCTGAAATCGACTTCAACAAAGTTGATAAAACACGCGGAATGAACATTTCCATCGTGACAACGGCTGAAAACGACGAGCAGGCGCGTGCGCTTTTGAAAGCACTCGGAATGCCGTTCAGACAATAAATTTAGGAATTAAAAATGGCAAAGATCAGCAAAATCGTAAAAAACGAAAAACGCAAGAAAACAGTTAGTCAGTATGCGGGAAAACGCGCCGAATTGAAGAAGATCATCAATGATCCGAAATCGAGCATCGAGCAAGTTGACGAAGCGGTAATGAAACTTCAGAAACTTCCGCGCAACGCAAGTCCGGTTCGTGTTCGCAATCGCTGTTCGCAAACCGGTCGTCCGCGCGGTTTTCTGCGTAAATTCGGAATTTCACGCGTCACGTTACGCGAACTTGCTCTGCAAGGTCAGATTCCGGGAGTCGTTAAATCGAGTTGGTAAAGAATTTTTAGTAAATGGGATTTGCGGTTTGGCGATATGAGCAAAACAAATAAAATCATCGCCGCAAACGTAAATCGAAAAATATTTTTTCGGAGTAAATTATGACAGATCCAATAGCCGATATGCTGACGCGTATTCGCAATGCTATCGCTGCGAAACATACACGCGTTGACATTCCGGGTTCGAAATTGAAAATGGAAGTTGCGCGCATCCTGAAAGAAGAAGGTTATATCAATAACTTTGTTTCTAAAGGTGAAGGCACAAAATACCAAATCCGTATCTTTTTACGTTACGACGCAAAAGGCATTTCATCGATCAGCCATCTTTCGAGAGTTTCACGTCCGGGCAGACGCGTTTACGTCGGTTCGGCAGACATCCCGAAGGTTCTCGGCGGATATGGAATCAACATCGTTTCGACCTCGAAAGGTCTGATGAGCGGAAAACGCGCCAAACAAGAAAAAATTGGCGGCGAAATTTTGGCACAAGTTTATTAATACAAGGAATTAAGGATGAAGGGCGAAGAAATTTAAGAAAATCTTTGCCAGCCAATCCATAAAAAATTATGTCTCGTGTAGGAAAGAAACCCATTACGATCCCTTCGGGCGTTACTGTTTCGATCAGTGACAGCGAATTGGAAGTAAAAGGACCGAAAGGAACTTTGAAAACACCGGTCCCGAAAGGAATTACGTTTAAGCAGGAAGACGGCAGTTTGGTCGCTGAACGTCAAAACGACAACCAAGCCGCATTTCACGGTTTGGCAAGAGCTTTGGCAAACAACGCGATCGTCGGCGTGACCGAAGGTTTTAAGAAAGATATGGACGTTGTCGGCGTCGGTTACAAAGCCGATGTTCAAAGCAACAAAATCGTTTTTTCACTCGGATATTCGCATCAGATCGATTTTCCTTTGCCGACAGGCATCGAAGCGAAAGCGGAAAGAGTAAATACGAAAACGACAATCAACCAATATCAAACGACAATTACTTTAAGCGGTATTGACAAACAGCTTCTCGGACAAACTGCGGCGGAAATGAACCGTTTACGCAAACCCGATGCTTACAAAGGCAAAGGTGTGCGTTATGCAGATAAAGTCTATCGTCTGAAGCCGGGTAAAACAGGTAAATAGTTATGGCAAGTAAAAATAAAGCAGATATTCGTCGTGGTGTCCACAGCCGTATTCGCAAGAAAGTCAGCGGTTCGGCAGAACGTCCGCGTCTTGCAGTATTTCGCAGCGTCAATCATATCTATGCACAGGTTATTGACGATGTGAACGGAAAAACTCTGGCAGCGGCTTCGACAACCGAGAAAGCATTAAAAGGCAGCACGGGCGGAAACATCGAAGCGGCGACGCGTGTCGGTAAAGCAGTTGCCGAACGTGCGATCGCGGCAGGAATTTCAAATGTGGTTTTTGACCGTGGCGGATTCGTTTATCACGGCAGAGTCAAAGCATTGATCGATGCGACACGCGCGGCAGGTTTGAACAAAAGTGAAGCGGCAAGCGAGGAAGTAGAAGAAAATAATGAATAACAAGCAGAGAATTTCTCCACAAAGTTTGAATTTGAAAGACCAACTGATTTCGGTCAACCGCGTTACGAAAGTTGTCAAAGGCGGTAAAAATATGTCGTTTGCGGCTTTGGTCGTAATCGGCGACGAAGCCGGACACGTCGGATTCGGAACCGGAAAAGCGAAAGAAGTTCCGAATGCGATCAAAAAAGCGGTCGAAGCAGCGAAAAACAATTTGATCCGCGTTCCGTTGATCGATGGAACAGTGCCGCACGAAATGCTCGGCGTTTACGGTGCCGGACGCGTTTTGATCAAACCGGCGAAAGAAGGAACAGGCGTTATCGCCGGCGGCGCGGTTCGCGCAGTTTTGCAGAGCTTGGGCGTTCACAATGTTCGCACGAAGATTCTCGGCAGCAACAACCCGCACAATGTTATTCGCGCCACTTTCGACGGATTGACCAGAATGAAAGACCCGATGGAAGTTGCAAGACTTCGCGGTAAACAAGTGGAAGAACTTTTATAATTGATTCATTTGTTCATTGATTCATTGATAAATGATTTCAATGAGCAAATGAACCGATGATTCAATGAATCAATAAAGAAATGGCAAAGAAAACAGAACAAGAAAACGGCGGAACGATCAAGATTCAGTATTACCGAAGTTCGATCGGCTATCCGAAAAAGCAAAAGGAAATCGTGAAGAAATTGGGTATTTCAAAGCTCAATCAAACGGTGACGCGCCCCGATAATGCGGCGATGCGCGGTGTCGTGGCGAAAGTTCCGCATCTTTTAAAGATTGTCGAATAGGATTCTTGCATCGTGAATCGCGTCTCGTGAATAGATTTTTCTTTCAGGAAATTTTATAGTCTATTTACGACACACTATTCACGATTCAGCATTTATAGAGGAATAAGAAAATGGCATTAGGACTTAATAATTTGCGTCCTGCAAAAGGTTCAACGCACAAGAAAAAAAGACTCGGACGCGGTCCCGGTTCAGGACTCGGAAAAACTTCGGGCAAAGGACATAAAGGACAAAAATCACGTTCGGGCTACAGCAGCAAAATCGGATTTGAAGGCGGACAGATGCCGCTCCAACGCCGTTTGCCGAAACGTGGTTTCACGAATATCTTCAAGAAGCAATGGATTGAAATTTCGCTTGCGAAGATCGAAGAAAGCTTTAACGCCGGTGACGAAGTTACGCCTGAAATTCTGCACGATCGCGGCTTGATCAAAAAAGCGAAACACGATCTGGTTGTTTTGGGAACGGGCGAAATCACGAAAGCATTGAAAATTTCGGCGCATCGTTTTACCAAAACCGCAAAAGAAAAAATCGAAAAAGCAGGCGGAACAGCGACCAATATAGTCAAAGAAACAGAAACTCCGGCAGAAGCTTAAAAGCTGAATCGGCTTAAGTGTTCGGAATTCGAAAATTGACTTTTTAGAGGATAAATATGGAGAAGTTTTTTAACGCCGTCCAAAACATGTTCAAAATACCCGAGCTTCGGAAGAGAATTCTCTTCACGCTCGGATTGTTGGCGGTTTATCGTTTAGGCGCACACATCACCGCGCCCGGCATTAATAAACTCAGATTAGAGCAGGTTTGGAACGACGTTGCGGGAACTCTTCTCGGTGTTCTCGATTTGTTTTCCGGCGGAAACTTCCGCACAATTTCGGTTTTTGCGCTCGGCGTGACGCCGTATATCACGGCTTCGATCATTATGCAGCTTCTTCCCGTTCTCTCTCCGGCAATGAAGAGAATTCAGGAAGAAGGCGAAGTCGGCAGACAAAAGATCAATCAATGGACGCGTTATCTGACCGTCGTTCTTTGTTCGGTGCAGACATTTTTCGTCGCAACTTGGCTCAGCCGCAACGCGATCATTCCCGGAACTTGGTGGGCAACTTTGATGGTTGTTATTACCTTAACGACCGGAACGATCTTTGTAATGTGGCTCGGTGAACAAATTACCGAACGCGGAATCGGAAACGGAATTTCGCTCTTGATCTTTGCGGGTATCGTCATCGGTTTGCCGCGCGGTTTGATGCAAATCAGAGAACGCATCGGCAACGGCGATCCGCTGCAAACGCTCGGAGTTCTTTTCTTGGTTGTCGTTTTGGTCGCGTTAATTGCATTGATCGTTTATATGGAATCGGCTCGCCGAAATATTGCGATCAGCTACGCAAGCAGACGTGTCGGAAATCAGACGTTTCGCGGACAGGAAACGAGTTTGCCCTTGAAAATTAATATGGGCGGCGTTATTCCCGTGATTTTCGCTTCATCGGTTTTGGCGATGCCGCAAACGCTTTTTTCGGCATTTCCGCCCGACCAGAATGAACCGAATTCGGCTTGGAGCAAAGTTTACGCTTTCTTCCAGCAGTTTCACGGCGGCGATCCGTATTACGAATTGATCTTTCTTTCTTTGATCGTTCTGTTTACATTTTTCTACATCACGATTGTTTTCAACACGGATGAAGTAGCGGACAATCTGAGAAAACACGGCGGTTTTATCGCGGGAATTCGTCCCGGCGCACCGACCGCAGAATATCTAAACGGAATTTTAACGAGATTGACCACGGTCGGCGCACTTTATTTGGCGTTCGTCGCATTTGTTCCGCAACTTCTTTTAAGCGGTTTCAAAGTTGCACGATTGCCTTTTGTCGGTCCGGCGGTTGATACGTTCTTAACGAACACGCCGGGTTTGAGTTGGATTCCGACCGGATTGGGTTATCAATTCTATTTCGGCGGCACTTCGCTTTTGATTCTTGTCGGCGTGGCAATGGATACGGTCGCTCAGATCGAAGCACAGCTCGTAATGAGAAACTATGAAGGTTTCTTGGGCGCAGGTTCGAGATTGAGAGGCAGAAGAAGCTAGTTAAATTACGAATTAAAAATTGCGAATTACGAAGATTGACGTAATTGTTAATTCGTAATTCGTAATTGATTTTTATGAGTAAAATAATTGTTTTGATCGGCGCACCCGGCGCAGGAAAAGGAACGCAAGCCAGACTTTTGCAAGAAAAGAAAGGAATTCCGCAAATTTCGACGGGCGATATGTTTCGTGAAATGAAAAATGCCGATACGCCGCTGGCTCGTGAAGTTCAAGAAACGATGGCTTCGGGAAAATTGATTTCCGATGAATTGACATATCAGATCGTCAAAGAAAGAACTTCGCGCGAAGATTGCGCCGGAACCTATATTTTGGACGGTTATCCGCGCACGGCGGTTCAAGCCGAACAACTCGAAGATTTGTCGAAGGAGCAAGGAAAAGAGATCGTTGCGATCGAAGTTGACGTTGCGCGTGATGAATTGATGAAACGTCTGACAGGTCGCCGTTCGTGTCCTGTTTGCGGCGAAATTTATAATATTTATTCAAAACCGCCGAAAAACGAAAATGTTTGCGACTTTCATCCCGATGCAGTTTTAACGCACCGCGCTGACGACAATGAAGAAAGCGTCGCCACGAGATTGGCAACTTACGATGAATTGACCAAGCCTTTGCTCGATTATTATGAAAAATCGGGGCGATTGAAAAAAGTTGACGGCGGCGGAAAGCTCGAAGATATTTATCGGGAATTGGAAAGTTTGATTTAGTTGTTTGTAAGATCGAATGACTGAATTTTCAAAGATCGGCGAATTTGTAAAGAAAATCGGATTCGCCTTGATAGGTAAACAGATGATTATTGCAAAGTCGGCAAAAGATTTAGACAGAATGCGCGATGTCGGCGAACTGATCGCCGAAGTTCGTGAGACTTTGCGTAAAATGGTTGCGCCGGGAATTACCACGATGGAATTAAACTGCGCCGCCGAAAAAATGATTCGTGATGCGGGTGCGATTCCGACGTTTATCGGTTATCACGGTTTTCCGTATGCGATCTGCGCTTCGGTCAATGAAGCGATAGTTCACGGTTTTTCAAACGATATTCCGCTTGCCGAAGGCGACATTATATCGCTCGATATGGCGGCAACTTATAACGGTTTTGTCGGCGATACAGCGTTTACCGCGCCGGTCGGTGAAATTACGGATGAATTGAAACAATTGATTCGCGTGACCGAAGAATGTTTGGAACTAGGCATTCAGCAATGCCGTCCGAATAATCGAGTCGGCGACATCGGTTGGGCGATTCAACAGCACGCCGAAAAATACAATTACGGAATCGTGCGCGATTACACCGGACACGGAATCGGTCGAAAAATGCACGAACCGCCGCAAATCACGAATTACGGCAGACAAGGAACGAAAGAAAGAATCCGCGCCGGATATTGTTTTGCGATCGAGCCGATGATAAATCTCGGCACACACGAAACGAAAACTTTGGCGGATAAATGGACGGTCGTGACTTTAGACGGAAAACCGAGCGCACACGCCGAACATTCGATCGCTGTCACGCTCGATGGACCGGAGATTTTAACGCTGACGAAAGATCAGAAAAAGAAATTAAATCAAGGAAAATCCGAAACCGTGTCGGCTTAACTTGAAAAAAGTTTTGAAAAAGGCTAACATTTACGGTTTGTCCAACTAAACCGAAAGTTGGCTTTATAAGCTATGTCAAAAGAAGAAGCGATAGAAGTGACGGCGACTGTGCTTGAAACTTTGCCGAACGCGATGTTCAAAGTCGAATTAGAAGACGGACAGCATCAAGTTTTGGCGCACATTTCAGGCAAAATGCGGAAAAATTTCATCCGCATCCTGCCGGGCGACCGCGTTTTGGTCGAACTTTCGCCATACGATTTAACGCGTGGGCGAATCACGTATCGTTATAAATAAAGAAGTAGAGGGAAACAAAAATGAAAGTTCGTCCTTCAGTTAAGAAGATTTGCGACAAGTGCAAAGTTATTCATCGTAAAGGCATTGTGCGAGTGATTTGTGAAAATCCGAAGCATAAACAACGCCAGGGATAAGTTTATTTTTAGGAGATTTTATGGCTCGCGTAGCAGGAGTTGATTTACCGCCCAACAAACGGGCGCAAATTGGTTTAACTTACATTTACGGTATCGGCAAATCCCGTTCGACGGCGATTTTGAACGAAGCGGACATCAGCATCCATACCAAGATCAAAGATTTGAGCGAAGACGAATTAACGAAAATTCGTACGCTGATCGATCAGCAGGGCGATGTCGAAGGTGATTTGCGTAAGCGTGTGCAAATGGACATCAAACGTTTGATGGACATCGGCTGCTATCGCGGTTTGCGTCACCGCCGCAGTTTGCCGGTTCGCGGACAGCGCACCAGCACCAACGCCAGAACCCGCAAAGGTCCGCGCAAAGCCGCCGTTGCGAAGAAAAAAGCACCGGGTAAGAAGTAAGAAATTGGTTTCGAGTTTTAGGTTTCAAGTTTCAAGTTTTTGCTTTTACCTGAGACCTGAAACTTGTTACCTGAAACTATAAAAGTTTATGGCAAAAGCACCAGCAAAAGGTAAAAAAACCTTTAAAAAGAAAGAGAAGAAGAATATTCCGATTGGAATCGTTCATATCGCGGCTTCTTTCAATAACACTTTGATTTCGATCACCGATGCGAGCGGCAACTTGGTTGCTCAATCGTCGTCAGGTGCGCGCGGATTCAGAGGTTCGAGAAAAGGAACGCCGTTTGCCGCACAGCAAGCCGCTTCGGAAGCCGCTCGTAAAGCTTTGGAAGTCGGAATGCGTGAGGTCGAAGTTCGTGTCAAAGGTCCGGGCGGCGGTCGCGAATCAGCGATTCGTGCGATCAGCCAAGCCGGAATCCGCGTCACGTCGATTCGTGATACGACACCGATTCCGCACAACGGATGCCGTCCGCCGAAACGCAGACGCGTCTGAGGAATTTTGGATTTGGGAATTCGGATTGTGGATTTTCAAATTTTTTGATTTTGAAAAATTAATTTAATTTATCGAAAGGAAGAAGGGAAAATATAGTTTTCCCGTAAACTTCTCCGAAAAAATGACATAAAGATTTTGAGTCGGGACAACTCGGAAGACAAATCCGAAATCCGAAATCCGAAATCCGAAATCATTTTTTGCGGAAGCAAAAAACATTATGGCTAGATATAGAGATGCGGTGTGCCGTTTGTGCCGCCGCGAAGGTGGAAAATTATTTTTGAAGGGCGACCGTTGCTACAAACCGTCGTGCGCGATCGAAAAACGCGGAACACAGCCGCCGGGAATGCACGGTGCAACTGCGCGCCGCAAAGTATTGGCAGGATATGGTCAGCAATTGCGTGAAAAACAGAAAGTAAAACGCATTTACTTCGTTTTGGAAAAACAATTCCGCAACTACTTCGAAAAAGCTTTGAGACAAAAAGGCGTGACAGGCGAAAACCTTCTGTTTATGCTCGAACGCCGTTTGGACAATGTCGTTTACCGCGCAGGTTTTTCGACATCACGCCGTCAAGCGCGTCAGCTTGTCAATCACGGACATATTTTGGTCAACGGTAAAAAAGTAAACATTCCTTCGTTTCAAGTTAAACAAGGCGATGTTGTGACCGTTAAAGATAAATCGCAGGCGAATACGCACGTCGAAGGCGCCTGGCAGACGGCTGTCGGACGCGGTCGTCCGAATTGGATTTCGACAACCGATAAAGATTTGAGCGTAAACATTTCGGCAATGCCGAAACGTGAAGATATTGACGGAACAATCAACGAACAGTTGATCGTCGAGCTTTACAGCAAGTAACTATTTAAAGTTCCAGATTGTAGTTTTCAGGTTAAAAAGTTGGTTTTCAACTTTATTCGGCTTGAAACTATGGTTTGGAACTTAGAACCTTTTTAAAATAAAAATTATGACACAAAGTAATAATTGGACAGATTTCCAAATGCCGAGCCGCTTGAATGTCGAAAATGAAACTTTGACCGAGCGTTACGGAAAATTTTACGCCCAACCTTTTGAACGCGGTTTCGGAACGACCATCGGAAATTCGATCAGACGCGCACTTTTGTCGTCAATCGAAGGAGCAGCGATTACCGCAGTTAAGATCGAAGGAGTCGAACACGAATTTTCATCGATCAAAGGCGTTGTCGAAGATGCTACCGATGTTATTTTGAATCTCAAGCAAGTTCCGTTCAAATTACACAGCGGCGGTGCAAAAACGCTGACGATCAGCAAATCGGGCGCAGGCGAAGTTACCAGCGCAGATATTCAAGCTGACGGCGACGTTGAAATTCTCGACGACAGCATTCATCTTGCAACGATTAGCGCAGGCGGTGAAATCAACGTCGAAATGCGCTTAAAACGCGGACGCGGCTATGTTTCAGCCGAATTCAATAACGACGAAGACCTTTCGGTTGGTTACATTCCGATTGATTCGGTTCACACACCGATCAAAAAAGTAAATTACAACGTCGAAAAAACTCGTATGGGTTCGAACACCGAATACGATAAATTGACGATCGAAGTTTGGACGGACGGTTCGGTTGCACCCGAAGATTCGATTGGTTTGGCGGCAAAACTCGTCAAAGATCATATGTCCATCTTCATTAATTTTGAAGAAGAAGAAGAAGAATACAAATACGAAGACATTGCGCGTCCGCCGTTGATGCGTAACGATTTGCTCGACAAATCGGTTGACGAACTCGAACTTTCGGTTCGCTCGTACAATTGTTTGAAAAACGCCGACATCCGTTCGATCCGCGATCTTATTCGCCGCAGCGAACGCGATATGCTCGGAACGAAAAACTTCGGTAAAAAATCGTTGACGGAAATCAAAGACCTGCTTCACGGCATGGGGTTGGATTTCGGTATGGATTTTGACGAAAACGGCAATCCGATTCCCGGATCAGGCGGAAGAGATATTGATTAAAGGATGAAGGATGAGGGATGAAAGATGAATAAAAACCAATTGAGTTTAACTTCATCCTTCATCCCTCATATTTCATTTTTCTAAAATTATGAGACATTTAAAAGCACATCGTAAATTGGGAAGAACGACGGAACACCGCATTTCGCTGTTGAGAAACTTGGCGACATCTTTGATCAATGCGGATAAAGAATATATCGTGACGACCGTTCCGAAGGCGAAAGAATTGCGCCCGTTCGTTGAAAAAGTTATCACCTTGGCGCGTAAAGCCCAAACATTGACAGGCGATGAAGCAAAAGCGCAGGAAGTTCATCTGCGTCGTCAAGCGGCAAGATTT
>DAITPE010000038.1:0-16304 GCA_036833775.1 Pyrinomonadaceae bacterium
TTTCGAGCGCATTCACATTATGCGGTTTTTGCGCGATCAAACCGCTGTAAGGCAAAAGCGATTCGTCTTCCAAATCCATTCTGCCGCGCAGTTTATTTGTGCCCAAACCGACGAAATCGAACAAGAATTTCGTGAAATCGTCATTGCCGCGTTCATAAGCGACAGGGAAACGATATTTTTCCCATGCGCGGTAAAAAAGCGAAACGGTGCGGTGCGTGAAAATATCGAGAAACGCCCACATTGCCGTATCGCGGTAGCGAATGCGTTCCATCACGAGTTCGGTGTAATTAACGGGCAAAACGCCGCTGACACCGACCATTCCCATAAAACTGACGAACATTTCGATCTTTTGTTTTTCGGTCAGTTCGTCAACCGTTTCCGTAATTTCAAAAATTTCGGACGGCGGAAAATTGAGCGTGACGTGCGAACGAAAACGCGCAATTTCTTCGGGCGGCAGCGCGTTTCCGCCAACCGCTTTTTTTTCCGGGAAGACCTTTTCCAATAAACGAACGGCTTGAAAAAATTCAAACCGATAAGGTTCATCAAAAAGTTCCTGATTTAAAGGTTTTTTCGGCACGATGTATTTTTAATGACAGATTACCACAGAAAGCCGTAAATGATTAGAGAATAATGAAAATTTAAATTGAAAATAATCTCTAAACTAAATCAAACTCTGCTCGCCGGCGCGTGGCGGAAAACGCTTGATGATTCCTTCGCGTTGTTCGGTTTGCAGAACGACTTGGTTGAACGAATTTATCGACGAATAAAGCGCGAGAAATCTTTCCAAAACACAGGCGAAAAGATACATTCCGCTGCCGACAAATTGTTCTTCGTCAAAGGTTAAGGTCGTTTCGAGTCCGCGCACGAAACCCGCGCCGATATGACCCCCAATCTGTTTGACAACCTTTTTCGTTTCGATTCCCGTAATGCCTAAAATTTGTTTTCGTTTGACGGAAGAATCGTCGAAATTATAAAGCTCCAAGATTTCCTGCAAAGCTTCGGGTTTGCCGTTTTCGCTGTTGACGATCGATAAATAATTCAAATTCAAATGCGAGATCAAACGCCATTGCAGCGAACGCCGTTGTTGCGGACGAATCGTTTCGGTCGGCTTTGTCAGACATCGAACGCGCGAAAGAAGCGCAGTTCCTTCAATTTCAAAATCGCCTTCGCGTCCGCCGAACGGAAGTTTGGCGGGAAGATCGCGGTTCGTGCAGGTCGTTCGCACATTGATAACCTCGACCGCCGGAACGCGCGGATTGAAATTCATATCGACGAGCGACATATAAATTTCCGTTCCATCGTCGTCGGCGCGCTGCGATTGACGGCGGTTCGCATACCAAAACGATTTTTCCATCTGTTCGCCGTAAGCGTGTTTCAACGAATAAAACGGTGAAAATTCGCGTGTCGTGTTCGTGCGCGGATCGGTCGTAATTACATCATCGATCGAATAAATTTCTGTCGTTTTTTGGCGGTGAACGTCGGGAACGATGTGATATTCGTATTTTTGTTGCGAAAGATAGATCGGATCGGCTATCTGTTTGAAAAGATTGACGATCGGCGAACACCCGAGCCGAAAAGTATCAGCCGAAACAGGCGCGGCAGGCGGCGTAACGTCTTTCAAATGAATCAAAATATCGAAAGTATTGCCGAATTTTTTGCCGATTGCCTGATCCAAACCGAAAACGTCGAAAAACAAAAATTTATACGGAAAAGCAAAATATTCCGTGAGCAGACGATAACCCATAAACGAGCGTTTCGTATATGGAAGAAGTGCTTCGTTTTCATCGAAACCGACTTGTTTGATCACATCGGGCGTTAAAATTACCGGATCGGGAAGTTTTTTGATGGATGTCGTTTTCATCATCAAAGTTTTTCCCGTGATCGGCGGTTCGGTCGCGCGAAATTCGACCGCTTTGGCGTGATTGAAAATGATTTCGTAAAGCGGAAAAACGAGTTGCGGATCGCCGTTCAGATAAAAACGCAAAAATTCGGGCGGCTTTCCCGTTTCGCCCATCCGCATTTCGTGCAAATTCGAATCGCCGTAACATTTGAAGCTTAAACGAATCGCGCTTTCCGCATACATTCCGCGTGCGTCTTTCGGCGCAGGCGATTCGAGTGCGGCGGAAACGAGTTCGAGCGGCGCGAGATGCACGTCAAAAGCCGTCCGAAAACGGCAAGGCGTTCCGTCAACCGGACGCGAAGAAAGCCGCGCACCGCGCTGAAGTTTCTGCACAGCGGTCAATTTATCGTTCGGCGAACCGTAGGAAAACTGCGTGATTGCCATCGACGGAATCGGTGCTAAATAATGCGGATAAAGAACATTGAGAAAAGATTCGGTGATTTCGGGAAGCTCGTCGTCGATTTTGAGTGAAACGCGTCCGGTCAAAAAAGCGAACGCTTCGATCATTCGTTCGACGTGCGGATCTTCGATCTTTTCTTCATCGAGCAGCAGACGCGTGGCAATTTTCGGATATTTCCGCGCAAATTCCGCACCCATTCGGCGCAGAAAAATAAGTTCACGTTCGTAATATCCTAAAAGTTCGTCGCGCATAAGAATCGAGAAAATTGAAGTTCGGTCAGTTAAAAATTATACGATTTAATCTTAGCCGCCGCAAAAGGCTTTGATCTGGACGGTTTTGGTTTTTGCGCCGCTCGTGACGGTCAAAGTTCCTTCATATTGAACGTCCGCGCCGTCGTTGAGCAGTTTTTCGACTGCAAGATCGAATTTCGCTTTGACGGTTTTATTGGCAAAATTCCATTCGACGTAAGTTTTTCCGTTTTCGCCTTTCGTTTCGTCGGAATTTATAAGTTTGATTTCCGTGTCGCGTCCTTCGATGTTAAATGTTCCGATTTCATCATTTAACACGAAAATATACGGACGTTTTTCGGCAACGCCGCCGAAATCTTTCGGGAAAACGGCGTAACAAGCAAAACCTTCGGCAGGTTTTTGTTTGAGCGTTCCGATAACTTCGGTTTGCGCCGAATCGGTGTAAACGAGAATTTCGCGTTTTATTTCGGCGGAAAGTTTTCCGTCGCCTTTGACGTTACTGAAAAACGTCAATTTTTTATTGTCTGCAAAGAAAACGTGCGTTTCCTGCGTGTCGGGATTCAGCGCAAGCAATGCATAATTTACATCTTCGTCCGCATTTTTCGCGGTCGTGCCGAGCATTACCAAAAAGCCGTCTTTTTCCTTGATAATGTCGTAACCGCTGAAATGTTTGAGCAGATTTTGAAAGCCGTTTTCCTTCAAAATTTCGACCAGAATTTTCTTTACTTCGGGAACTTGAAAAAAGTTTTGATAATTTTTGTCTTTCGGATTGAGCGGATATTTTCCGACCCAATTTTTCAGGTTTTTAAGGTCTGCGGGAGAAGAAGTCGCGGGAGAAATATTCGTTTGCGACGGAATTTTCGTTGGCGTTTCGACCGCTGAAATCGTTTCTTGCGTTTGATCGCAAGCGGCAAAAAAAGCAAAAGACAAAAGAATCAGAAATAAATACCGCTTTGATTTCATAAAAACTCTCTTTCCCGAAACTATTTTGTTTATTTATATTTATACGGATATTGATCGAAACCTTCGCGCAGCATTTCACGAATTTTCCGCGCGGTTTCGGCAACCGTTACGCGTCCGTCGCGGTCTGAATCCAAACCGCTGTTTTGTGAATAAGCCGTCGTTCCTTTCGTAAACATCGAAGCATCATCGGGTTTTCCGAACGCCGACGGCAAAAGTACGAGAAAATAAAGATCGTCAACGTCTTTCGCCTGCGATGCTTTCGCGCCGAATTGCTGAAAATACGCTTTGACGACATCGAGCTGTCTGAGCGCGGTCATTCCGGCAAGATCGGCGTGTTTGATGCCGAGTTTTTCGCCCAATCCCGCGTAAAATTTTCCGTTTCTGGTTTGCCCGTCGATCGTCGATTTCATAAATTGGATCAAACCCGTTCCGCTGCTTCCGGCTTCGTTTTTCTTTGAAGGCGAAAATGTTCTGCCCGTTTCAAAAGCCATCACTGTCATCAGCCAGCTCGGGTCTTTGATTCCGAGTTCGTTTGAAATTTGAATTGCTTTATCGCGAAAAGCCGTGCTGACATTCGGATGCGTTCCCCAAGCCAAAACGCCGTTCCAATTTCCGTTTCCCGTCAGAGTCGTGGTTTTTTGCGTCTTGACGCGATTGATGCGCGGCAGAATTTTGTCGATCGAATTATAAGCGGCGACGTAAAGTGCGCGGATCGTGCGTCCGCCGGGATCGATTCTGCCGTCAGGTTCGGACATTCTCATAATGTCGCGCTGAAAGATCGTGATCGCCTGTTTCGTCAATCGCCCGCAATCGCCGTCAACTGCCAATGCTCTCATTTTTTCAAAAGGAAAATTAGTTTCCTTTAATCTTGCAAACGATTGATTTAAAAGATGCTGAACCAAGAAAACATCGTTGTAAAGATTGTTTCCGCCGATGCCGACGCTTTGTGCAATACCGACCGACGGAGAAAGCACGCTCGCATCCATCGTCACGCCTTTAACGACTGCGGGCGAAACCATTCCGCCTTTCGGTGTCGTGATGTATTTTCTTTCCGAGCCGATGTCGTGGTAATTTCCTGAAGTTTGCGGCGACAATCCTTCCGCCTTAAAATCTACGAAACCTTTGCGATCGTCGCCGTATCTGCCGAGATGAAGATGTTCGCCGCCGGTTGCAGTATAAACTCCGTGATGAATAAGTTCGTAACTTTCGCTCGCATCGAATAACTCATTCGTTCGTTCCTTTAAAACCTTGAATCCTTGGGCATCACTCATTCCTTGAATATGAAAATCGGCAGCGCATTTGTGCAAATGCAAACTTCTCGGACTGCTGCCTTTCACAACCGTCGAACGATCGCCCGAATGAACCGTAATATCTCTGCCCAAAGCGGTTGCGATTCTTTGTATTACCGTTTTTACATTATTGTCCGAAACATTTTTAAGATATGTGACTTTTGCCATACATTCTCCTTTGATCTGAACTTTAAAGAAAAAGCATTTAATTTATTGTTTATTTAATAAATATCACAAATCGATACTTATCGGAAAATTATTTTTCGACAACGGCAAAATCCCCGCTTCCAAGCTGGAGAATCGTATCGAAAGCGACCGGTTCGGGAGTCGGCTCAATATCAAGACTTGCTTCGATCTTGAATTTTAACTGCCGATCGGTATTGTTAAATGGTTCGAGCGTGACTTTCAGATTTACAAAACGCGGCTCGAAATATTTGATCGCGGCTTCAATCGCCTGTGTTAATCGTTTTTGCTCGTTATGGTTTTTGATGCTGACACCGGTAAAATCAGGCAAACCGTAATATAGAATCGATCTTCTTACTTCTTCGAGCCGTTCATCAAAATCCAGCGTGTGACAGCGCGTATTCAAAAGCCATTCGAGATCGCGCCGAACGGATTGTTTCAGTTCGCGCAGCGATGACGAACGAGATTTCGGCGGTTCTTGCGATTGTCTCGGTTCGAGATCGATCAGTCGGTCGATCAGCGAAGGCGTAACCCGGGTTTCATTATCTAAACGCGACATTTTATAAAACTAAAAAGTAATTTAAATGGAAAAATGTCTGCCGCTTCTTTTGAAGACGGCAGACTGAAAATTCAAGTTTATGCGAATTAAGCTCCGGTACCTTCGACTTTCTTGATGTCGAAATTGATCGTGTTGGTCAATGAAACCGAACCGTCCGCCTTTTGTTGAAAATATTCGTGTGTAATTTTCGTAAAGTTGAACGAAACCGAATCGGTCGGAAGCGAATCCGAATGCTTGCTGTGACCGGTCTGAAAACTCGAAATGATCACATCTTTGAACGTAAATTTCAAATATGTATAGGGTTTTCCGTCACCGCCTGCTTTGCGGCAGGTCAAAATCGCTTGCGGAATATGTTTGCCGACCGCACAAGCCAAGAATAATTGCGGACTTGCTTTACCGTTCGTAAGCGAAAAATGGAAGTCCTGCAAAGAAACTTTACCTGTTCCGCCGCCTGTTCCGAATTGCGATGAACCGGTGTTTTGTGCGCCGAATCCCCAGTTTTCAAGCTGGATTTGTTTTTCAAATCCGACTGCTTCCGTTTCGCCTTCAATCGTATCAATCTTTAAATAATCATCCATTGCCATAATTTTTTTCTTGCTCCTTTCTTTAGTTACTTTAGTTTTTTGATTTCAATGTTGTTTTATAACAACTTTTCTAATCGGCTTTCGCTCTGTTTTCGAGAATTTTTACTCTCACAATTTCTAAGACGAAGCAAAAACCGACTTTTGCCAAAAAGAAATAAATTTTTTCACTTTTTTTTCAAAAACCCGAAAAAATTTATTTTGCCGGCGGCGGCAAATCCGCAACCAAACGCAATGAGACGGAAAGTTCGTCTAATTGGAAGTGTGGTCTTAGAAATGCAACTGCACGATATGCTCCCGGTTTTCCCGGAACTTCGGCGACGTCAACACGTGCTTCGCGCAAGGGATATTTCGCCTTTTGCTCCTGCGGTGCAACGTCGTTTTCCAAAACATAGTTATTGATCCAGCGATTCAAGAAAATTTCGCATTCCTGTCGGGACATAAAAGAACCGATCTTGTCGCGCATCATCGATTTCAGATAATGTGCGAAACGCGAAACCGCGAAAATATACTGTAATTGCGTTGACAGACGGGCATTGGCGTTTGCCGAATCCGTATCGTATTTTTTCGCTTTGTTGGCTGACTGCGTCGCAAAAAACGCGGCATAATCAGTATTTTTGCAATGGACGAGGGGAATAAATCCATTGTCGGAAAATTCTTTTTCACGGCGGTCGGTAATGGCGACTTCGGTCGGACATTTCATCGCAACTTCGCCTTCGTCCGTTTCAAAAGTGTGTGTCGGAAGTCCTTGCACGAGTCCGCCGCCTTCGACTCCGCGAATTGCAACGCACCAGCCGTGCATCGAAAACGCTTCGGTCAAACGCGTGCCGAGCGCGTAAGCAGCATTGCTCCACAAATATTTTTTGTGGTCTTTGCCGTCCACGTCTTCTTCAAACATAAAAGTTTCAGTTGGACGGGTTGCCGCACCATACGGTTCGCGACCGAGAACGTGCGGAAGCGTCAAACCGACGTAGCGCGAATCTTCCGATTCACGGAAACTGCGCCATTTCATATATTCGGTGCGGTCGAAGATTTTGGAAATATCGCGAACTTCGGTCATTTCCGTATAATTGTCCCAGCCGAAAAGATCAGGCGAAGCCGCACTCAAAAACGGTGCGTGCGCCGCCGCGGCAACTCCGGCAAGATTCTCGAGCAAAGCCATATCTTGCGGATGGTTGCCGAATTCGTAATCGCCGATCAATGCACCGTAAGGCGCACCGCCGAAGGTTCCGTATTCTTCTTCGTAAATCTTTTTGAAAAGCGTCGATTGGTCAAATTCCAGAGCGCGTTCAAAGTCCTTAAGTAAGTCTTTTTTCGTGACGCTCATTACTTTGATTTTGAGTTGCGTTCCGGTCAAACTGTTTTTGACCAGATGATGAAGTCCGCGCCACGAACCTTCGAGCTTCTGAAAGTCTTCGTGGTGCATAATTTCGTTCATCTGCGCCGTGATCAAACGGTCGATTTCGGCAATACGCGCATTGATCGCCACGTCCATATTTTTGGTCATGGTCAATTCGCCGCTCATCACCTGATTGACAAATTCGGCGATCATATCTTTGGCGCGTTCTTTTTGGAAATCGTCGCGCGCCATTCTGCCTTCAGTCAAAATACGGTCGAGAATACTGGATTCTTGAACTTCGGTAGTCTGGACGGCGGCTTCTTGCTGCTGTTGTGCATTATCTGCCATAGTTTTTTTATTCCTCCTTTGCTCCTTCGAGTCCGAGCGCATCGCTCAACTGCTTTTGTTTGTCGGCGTTGGAGATAACGTCTTCGAGTAAATTTTCCAACTTCTCGTTGCCGTCCATCTTCGAGCGTAAATCCGCAAGCTTTTGACGTGCCTCGACCAATTTGCGAAGCGGTTCGACCTGTTTTACGATTTGATCCGGTTCAAAATCTTCGATGCTGGTGAATTTCAAATCGACACCGAGCTTGCTTCCGTCATCCTGCAATTTATTCTCGATCGAATAAGCAAGACGCGGCTGCATTCCGGCGAGCACCGAATTGAAATTGTCGGGATCGATCTCGACAAATTTACGGTTTTTCAGTGCCGGAAGCGGTTCTTCGGGTTTTCCGACAAAATCGCCCATGACACCGATCACAAACGGTAATTCTTTTAACTCGATCGCGCCGCCGATCTCCACGTCGTATGTAATTTGAACGCGTGGAGGGCGCACACGGTCTATTTTATGTTGCAGACTCTCTTTCGTAGGCATTAGCTTATCTCCTTTTTTTAGTTAATTAGATTCGATGTTTAGAAACTTTATAATTCCTATACATTTATATTTTCGTTAATATTCCGAATTTTCGCTTCCGCCGGTATTTAAACCGAGCGTTTGACGAAGCTGAAACAAAACCGATTCGTCTTTGATCACGTCTTGCAGCCAACCGTCGAGCGGCATATTTCCCCATTTCACCGCCCGCTGAACCAAATATGAAACAGGACTATGTGGTTCCGTTTTTTGGAAAAAATCGGCAATGTCGGCAAGTCGTTTCAGCGCATCTTTGCGGTTTTGAATCGCGCCTGCCGCAACGGCAACTCCGCCTGCCGCCGCAACGATAACCGTTTCACCGTCTGCCGCAACTTCGGTTTCGACGGCATTATCACTTTCATTCGGTTCTTCGAGACGTTTTTCTTCAAGCAGTTTTTTGACTTGAAGATGAATATCTTCCAGTGCTTTTTTCAGATTCGTCAATCCGGGCATCTGATTGCGGTCAAATTTTTCTTCGATGATGCGGTTCAGTTCGTTAAATTCAGTCCAGCATTCTTCGATGATAAAATTCGTTTCTTCGCAAAAAGCACGTTTCGTTAAAAGTTTTTCCCTGCGCCACAATTCTCCGGTTACACGATTTTCGCGTTCGGCTTGTGCTTGCAGATCGCGAAATCTCTGGGCATCAGCGGAATCGAGCGTGTCGAGATTATCGGGAATTTCGAAGCGTTTTGAATCTTCCCAATTGAAAAAACTATAACCCAAACCGCCCGTGATCGGCGTTTCTTTCGCCGCAAAAGAAGCTTGTGCGTCCAGCCAAGAAATCGCGTTGGCGCGTCCTTCCATATCGCCTTCATCGATTTCGGGATGTAATGTGTCCCAAAATTTTTCCTGCAAGCCTGCAACCAACTTCAAACTGTCGCGCAAACCCGCGAAACCGTGAATTTTCACGATTGCTTCGGAAAGCCATGCACTTATTTGCAAATCTTTCGATTGATTGGCTAAAGCATTTGTTGCCAAACTGACAACTTGCCGAAAATCAGCAACCTTCAATTCGGTTTGCCACGCACCTTGATTTAGATTTTCGTCCGCACGGCGGGCTTCGGCAATTTGGTCGTAAACGCCTGAATAGCGCAGATATTCGCCCGAAGGATTTTCTTCGGAAATCGGCTGAAGCAAAGCTTCAATATCAATAACTGGCGGTTTTTGCAGTTCTTCGCTCATTTGAAAAATTGCTTTCGGTGTTTTCCCGACACCGTATTAATTTGAAAATTGATCGGGTAAATTTTTACTAATTGTGCCAATTCTAGCACCTTTTTATCATTTTGCGATAGCTTTTTTTATTCGTGCACAAATTCAATCGTTTGAATATCGAGAATCGACTTCGCATTTCCGTCCATCCAAAACAATTTTGTGCCTTCGCCGACGAAAATATCGTCGCCCGCATCGCGCCAATCCACTTCGCGTCCAAGCCGAATCGCATCGTTTCCGCTTTTCCAACTATTCGCGTAAAGCGACGGCAAAAACATTTCGCCGTTCGTTCCGTTCGTCAGTTCGACTTCGGCTTGGAGCCAATAAATATCGCGCAAAGATTTTCTTTCGAGAAAATCGATTTTCGCAATTTGTTCCGTCGGCAGCCAAACGTAAGAACCTTTGACGATTGCTTCAAAAACGCACATTGTCACGTCGTTGTAATCACGAAAATCGCCGAATTCTTCGCCGTTTACTTTACAAGGCGCAGCCGGACGGTTTTCTTCGACCTCATCGAGCAAAATTTTCGCTTCCGCCGTGTTTCCTTGCCGGATCAGATCGTTTGCACGAAGTAATTCCTTGACATATTCGGGCAAAGGCATCAGCGTTTCGGGAACGGAACTGTGTGCGAAAAAATTCATTCGTGCGCGTTCGGCTTCAAAATTTTCGCTGTAGATTTTCGAGCCGACCATCGCATTCACGTCTTGATGACCGACGACGTCCAATTGACGTGCCGCGCGTTCCCAATCGCCCGAAAAACACGAAAGTTCAAAAAGGAAAATACGTGCGGGAATATTCGTCGGATTAGCTTTGACCGCCGCTAAAGCCGATTCGATCGCGCCTTTCAAATTTCCTTCATCGAGTTGCAATTTTGCATCATTCATAAGTTAGATTTAAGAATTACTTCAAAAAGTTTTGCGGTGCTTTCATTTGTCTGAAAATATTTTTATCAAACAGATCGCCGCCGCTCGGTTTGACGATTGCCGTCACTTTCTTACCGCCTAAACTGTAGCTCAAAAGATATTCTCCGCTCGGCTGTTTCGACGGCGAACCCGCATCAACAAACCTGAATAAACCCCAATTTCCCGGGAATTTTAACGAATCGCTTGTATTAGACGGACTCGTATTGGAATTTTGCAGGAATTTGCTGGTATTTGCCGGCGGCGCACTCGTATTTGCGGCTGGCGTGCTTCCCGCAGGCGTTGTTCCCGAAGTCGAAGCCGTTCCGCTCGTCGATGCAAAATTCATAAATACGCCCGTTTCGACCGAAGTTCCGGCAGGGAAACTCAATTTGCTCGAAGCAGTTCCTTCCGAAGTTATCTTCGTTCCGTCGATCGTTACTTCGATAAGCGCATCTTTGACTTGATTCAAACGGAATTCGTATTCAAATTTTGGTGTCGGATTCGTGCCGAAAAGTGCTTTCCGCAAATTGAAAGCGTTGTTCAAATAAGCAACGAACTCATCCGAGAATTTGACTTCGCTCGTGTCTTTAACTTTCAACTGACCGTTCGATTCTTCAAAATATTTCTTCAAACGCTCGTCGTAGAATTTTGAAAGTTTACCGTCGGTCGGATTCAAAAACGCCGTTAATTTCGTCAAATCGGCTTCGTTTTGCCCGTCTTCAAACGGGAAACCTTTTTCGATCTCTTTTGCCGAAGGTAAGATTTGTTCCGTCCAAGATTTTGCCAATTGCGATTTTGCGTCCGCGCCGAGCAATCCGCGCAAATTGCCGAGCGGTTCCTGCAAAAGCGACGCGATTTCCTGTGCCGAAGGCGTTTCGCTGAATTGTTTGATAAGATTCGTGATCGCCGTTTCGCTCGCACGAAGTTTCAAAGTTTCATCTTTATCGTTCGCCAATTCCTGCGCGATAGATTTCAGTTGATCGGTTGAAATTCCCGTAAAACGATTGGAAACTTTGCCGATTTCGTTCGTATATTTTTCGATCGGTGCGCCGTCGGCTTGTTCTTTCGTGCCGATAAATGTAAATAGCGGACGAAATTCTTTTTCGACCTGCGTTCCGCCGCCCGTGTCGGTCGAAGGCTTGCTTTGTCCGGGAAGGAAACTCACAAACCAATCCCACCATCCGGCGGCTTTCGGTTTTGCCGAAAGATTCGTATTTTCTGCAACCGCCGTCAACAAAATTTTCATCGGCGAATTGGCAGACGAAAAAGACTGCAAAGCACTGGTCGCGTCTTCTTTCGATTTATACGCTTTGACGTTCGTGTTTTTGATGAAATTACGCCAATTATCGGTATAATCGCGGAAATAACGCGTTTCGATGTCGGCGGCATCGGTCGATTGCGCGAGCGTGTTTTTGCCTTCTTCGCCCATTACCCAATCGTCTTCGCTGAGCTTTTGATTAGCTTCGGCGATCGCCGTTTTCATCAAAATGTAGCCTTCTTTCGTGTATGCGCTCGGAATGCCTGAATTGCTTTCCAAAAATGTCGAATCCGCGCCGTTTCGCGTCAAAATCGCGGCGGCGGTCGTCGGTCCGATCTTGTCGTCAACTTGTTTAGAAATTTCCGTGACTTTCCGCGCCAAATAACGATATTTTGGCGGAAAAGCCTGCAATTTCTTACGCGCATCGGCGATCAATTTTCCATCGGGCGAAATGCGCGGGAAACGATAATCAGCGTCGTCACGATTTACTTGTTTCGCCCAAAAATCGAGCTGCTGCTGCGCGACCAAACTCAGGTCGGGCGGCAATTTAGATTCGGCAACCCAATAATCTTTAAGCGTATTCGATAAATGGCTGGCTTCTGCTTTTTCCTTAAATTCGCCCGTCAGCATCAAATAAGCTTTTAACAGATCGTAATATTTACCGAGCGTTTGCTCTTCGGCTTCGGTCAGTTGCGACGGATTTTTAACCGGCGTGGAATCGGCAAACTTTCTTAGTTCCGCTTCGACGCGGCGAACGGTCGGAAGCTTGAATCGCTGTTCGACGACGCTCATATAAATCGGAAGCAAGTGTTCTTTGTAAACGCGATTGCCCGAATACATTCCGAAACGCATATAAAACGGTGCGCCGTTGCGTTCGTAATTGTCGAGTTTGACCATCAATTCGCGCAAATCTTCGGTCGCGTTTATTTCGCGTCTGGCTTCCTGTTCGTTTTTCGTTAAAGGATTTTTGCCCGCGTCGGATTTAACGATGGTCAAAACCTTTTCGCCTTGTTCCTTTGTTTGATCGAGAAGTTGTTTGTTTTGATAAAGCGAAAATCCTGCGAGTCCGAGCAATGCTGCAATGATTAGTGCGCCTAAAATTGTTACAAACCAACCGAAGATCGGCGCGGTTTGTTTTTGCGCCAAAAAAGTGCTGACCAAATCTTTGTCGCGCAAAACGACATCGCGGAAAAATCTTTCGGTAAAATATGTATTTCCAATAGTTTGCGCATTCGGCGCAGATTTTCCGGCAGGGGCGGCGGTAAAATAGAAACCGCGCAAAAATGGATTTTCGGCAAACGGATTCGGACGGAAAAGCGCGTTGACGAACGAACCGATCTTGCGCCGCGCCGAGCCGAAATGAAGCGGGAAGTTGAAAATCCGAAGCTGTCGAACCGGCGGAAACGGCGCACTAAGGCGCATCAAACGCCGTTTCATTATCGAATTTTGCAAAATTTCGTATTCGCCGTCGAAAAGCGTCTGCGCGTTTTCGCTTTTTTCGAGCGGAATCGTCGCGCCCCAAACCAAATTTTTCCCTTCGTTTTTCGAAGTAGAAAACGAATCGCGGAAGCCTTCGATCGAATCGGCGTTTGAAAAAACGAGATAAACCGGAAAACGAACTTTCAGCCGCGACATCGCTTCATCGAGCCGTGTCCGCATCGTTTTTGCGATTTCTTCGACTTCGCGCTCGTCAGCCTTTAAAATTCTTTCGGTATTGACGACCAGCAAAAATCCGTCGAGCGGACGATTCGGTCGATGTTTTTTGATCGTTTCGAGTAAACCGTTCCATTCGTCGCCATCCACGCCTTCGGTTTGATAACGTCCGGCGGTATCGACAAAAACCGCGTCGCTCGTTACGCGCCAATCGATATTTCCGGTCGGACGCACGAATTTTTGTTCGGATTGACGCTGGCTCGGAAGCGTTTGAAAATTCAGATTAGAACCTAAAACGAGCGAAGATTTTCCCGCTTTCGGCGTTCCTGCCACGATATACCACGGCAACGAATAAACCGCTTCTTTTCCGCTTGCGCCTAAATTTGAACTCTTTAAAAATTGAACGACTTCTTCGGCAGATTTATCCATATCGCCCGAATCGAAAACGGGCGCGGAAAGATTTTGCGCAGGTGCTTCGGCAGTTTCGTTTGCGGCTTCGGCGGCGGCAAGTTCTTTTGCGGCTTTCTTTTTACTTCGCCGCGCGGCAACAAAACCGATTAAAAGCGTAAAAGGCATCGTCAGCAAGACAAGCGCAATGACAACGATCTTTGTATTGTATGAAGCGGTTTCGGCTGGCAGCATCATCACGATCAATCCAACAATGCCGTAAAAAGACATATATCCGCCGATTCCGAATGCATATTTTAATTGGTCAGTATGCCAAGAACTCATAAAATTTCGATTACGCTTAAAACTAAATAATTACTGCTTTTTTGAGGGGAATATCTAAAGTTTAAATTATAATTGCAGTTTTTCAATCGTGTCTTGTAAAAATGAACGCGACAGCATAAACATTATCAAGTAAACAATAAACGCTAATCCTAGACCGCCAAACGCGCTGATTTTTGCCCAAACAGGCATTCCTTTTTTCTTCGGCGGTTCGGGCTGATCGTTTGCTAACCAATGCGGAGAAAGTTCGACGGGACGGATTTTGCCGACTTTCACGAGCGCATTTGCAGTTGACTGCATAATCGCCAAAAGCTTGTCTTTTTCGTAGATCGCATATCTTCCCTTAAAACCGAGAAGCATACAAAAATAATAGATTTCGACCGCGTCCTGCGTGACTTCTATCTGCTTTATCATCGCCTGAAGTTTGTCGAAAAACTTGTTTCCCGCAAGCTGTTCGCCGAAATATTCGAGCTGCAAAGGATATTTTTCCCACTCGTCGCGCAACGGAAAATTGTTCGTCAAAACCGTTTCGTCCACAAACGAAGCCAACGCGAATTTGGAAACCTGAATGATCTTATGATTAAAACGGTAACGCTCGGCGCGACGTTCAAAATCTTCCAAAAGCGCGGCAACTTTCGGACGCAAATCATTTGAAGGCGCAACGATTCCTGCCTTTAAACGCAAAATCAGATCAAAAATCGGTCCGGCAAATGCGACTAAATCATTTTTGTTTACCTGTTCGCTCATAAAATTCTAAAAAGTTTCAAGTTTCAAGTTTCTGGTTTCAAGTTATTTGAACTTGAGTCCTTTTACGTTGGATTGATTTAAATAGTTGATCAATCCGGCAATTATTTTTGCGTTTTGTTCAGTTTTATTGAAAGCAAAGCTGAATTCTTGTTCGGAAATGTAATTTTGATCTAAAGCAACGTAAAGTTGTGAACGAACTTCACCCGAAGAACCTTTTGCAATAGATAAAAAATTAACGAATTCTTTTTTACCGTCGCGCTCGAAACCTTCGGCAATATTCGACATTATCGAAACCGAAGCGCGGCAGATTTGATCGCGCAAACCGTAATCGCGGTAAAAAATATCATTTTTCGACAAACGGTAAATCTCTTTCGTGACTTCTCGCGCCATTTTCCAAGCTTCTAAATCTTCAAATCTTTTAATTGTTGCCATTTTCTTTATTCTCCAAATTTATAATGTAAGTTTTAATCAACAACTCTAAATACCTGAAACCTGAAACTTGAAACCTGAAACTTATTTACGGTTTTACAGCATACATTTCCAATTTTTCGTCGGGAATCTCGTTCGGAACGTAAACAGCGACGACTTTCGAGCCTTTGATTCCGTTCCAATACGGTCCGATCGAATCGAGTAGAAAGTAGCGAAAACCGACACGCGTCGGAATCGGCGCGGGCGGCGGCGATGCGTGTGTTAAAACAACGCCCGGAAGTGCCGAACCGATGACCGAATCGATCACGTCGCGCGAAGCGATCTTGACGACACGCGGAACGCCTTCGATAAGTTTCGATTCGGGCATTTGTGCGCGAACCGCGAGATAAAACGCGGCTTCTTTGAGCAGACGTTCGTCTTCGATGCGACCGACGTAAAGCGTTTCGCGCGTTTTTTCGAGCGGAATCGGCACACAGCGGCTCGGAATCACGGTTTCGAGCAATTCTTTTAACTGCGCCGAAAGATTGAAAAACGTGAAATAAAGATCGTCGTGATCGTATTTTACGATGTCTTTCGGATGATGTTCGATCGAAAACGTCATCAATTTTCCGACGAGTTCGGCTAATTCGAGATAAAGTTTTTCGGGATGCAACAAGGGAGAACGGAAATAATGCGCCATCGTCGGAATCGCCGAATTGATCGTATGCAAAAGCCAGAAAACCGCGACTTCCGACGTTGTAAAATCTGCCAAACTCGCGTTTCTTTGCCGCCGCTGTTCGCCCAAACTTCCGCTTTTCGTAATTAAAATTTCAACCAATTGCCGCGTCATATTGACGAGCCAGAGCGAACCCGAACATTTTAAGATCGGCGGAATATAATCGTCGGAAATCTTTAATTGTCCGGTCGGCGTGCGTTCTAATTCGGCAATTTTCATCGAAGTAAAACCGTCACGCAGTTCGTCGTCGAAAATTATCCGCAAATTGCTTTTTGCATATGCGAGCGGCT
>DAITPE010000039.1:0-16293 GCA_036833775.1 Pyrinomonadaceae bacterium
TGGCGCAAATCTTCATCGGAAATTCCGACTCCGGCGGTGCGAACGATAAATCCGCCTGACGGCACATTTTCTTCACGTTTGATCGATTGGATCAAAGTGCGAAGTCTGCCGCGTTCGTTCGATGATTCGATCTTGCGCGAAACTCCGAGATGTTCGATCGTCGGCATATAAACCAAAAATCTTCCCGGAAGCGCGATGTGCGAAGTGATTCGTGCGCCTTTTCTGGCGATCGGTTCTTTGGCGATCTGGACGAGAATTTCCTGTCCTTCGCGCAAAAGATCGGTGATCGTCGGCTGTGAACGGCGATTGTCGCGGCTGTTTCTATCGTCGCGATTATCGCGGTTATCACGATGCTCACGGTTGTCGCGGCTGTTTCTTTCTTCACGATTGTCACGAGGTTCGCGACGGTTGCTGTGCTGCTGATTGCGCGGCTTTTCTTGGTGAACTTCTTTTTCGGGTGCTTCAAATTCGGCTTCGATAATTTCGTTTTCTTCAAAACCTGCTTCGTCCATTTCCGAATTTTCGTAGCGTTCTTCGGTTCTGCCGCCCGGACGACGATTTCTGCCGCCGCGTCTGCGACCGCCGCGACCGCCGCGACGAACCGCCATTTCCGCGTTTCCGCTCGATTCTTTGACGCTTGCTTCCGCGTCTTCCAAGACTTCTTTAGCGGCAGGTTTTTTCGATTTTGATCGCGATTTTTTGCTTCCGCCGGATTTTGCTTTCGGCGCAGGTTTCGGCTCTTCGGCTTTAACTTCTTCGACAACTTCGGGTTTTTCTTCGACCGCAGTTTTCGCTTTTGAAGATTTTTTCGAAGATTTTCCTTTCGCTTTCGGCGCGGGTTTTTCTTCCGCTTTTACTTCTTCTGCGGCTTTCGGCGCGGAAACTTCTTCCACTTTCGCTTCTTCTTTTGCAGGTTCGGCTTTTTTCTTCGATTTGCCGCCGCGCGAACGGTTTCTGCCTTTCGCGGGTTTCGCTTCTTCGGCGACAGGCGCAGAAACTTCTTCGTCTTCGTCGGCGATGCGCTCGAAACCGTTTGCTTCGTTTGCAACCGAACCGATCAGCGAACCGACTTCGGCTTCCGTTGTCGCTTCAATATCGAATTCGATCGCGCGAACTTTGTCAACGATCGATTCCTGACGATATGCATCCTTGAACATTTCACCTGTTTCTTCATCGTCAACGATGCGTTCAAAACCCGAATCTTCAAAATTGAGATCGGTCGAAAATGTTTCGACAAAAAGCTCGGCAAGCGGCGTTTCGGTTACGATTTCGTTTGTTTCTTCGGATTCTTCCGTTGCAGTTTCTTCAACAGTTTCACGATTCTTTTTACCGCGTCGGCGGTCGCGCCGTTTGCTTTGCGGCTGAACTTCTTCTTCCGTTTCGGTCGCGCCGTCAATCATTATTTCCGCGCCGATTTCGGCAAGCGGTTCGGCAATTTCCTGAACGGCTTCCATTTGTTTTTCGCGTTCCAGACGCGCACGTTCGATGCGGTCGTCGGCTTCGCGTTTGATCTCTTCGGGCGAGGCTTTTTTCGATTTTTCCATCACGATGCGTTCGATTTCTTCTTCTTCATCAAAGAAATCGGAAACATACAAAAATGCATCGCGTTCCAAACCGATCTCGACAAAAGCCGACTGCATTCCGGGTAAAACTCTCTGCACGCGTCCCTTGTAGATATTGCCGACTACCCCTGAATTTTCTTCGCCGCGCTCGATATAAAATTCGGTAACTTTACCGTTATCGAGAATGGCGATCTTCTTTTCGCGTCCGTTGACGCTGATTATCATTTCCTTCGACATAAATTTTTTACACTTTTCCCTCGAAATATAGAGTTAAATTTCGCTCGAAAGACGCAGAATTTATTGAATGGTGAACCGCTTTTTGGGCAGGAAAATTACAGATTGAACCTTCGGCTCAAATTTCAAAGCCGAATTCTTAGTTTTTCTATTGATTTTGTTAGATTTTGGAAGTTAGCTCCAAAACTCTCGGTAACTTTGAGTTTTTTCACGCAGGAATCTCGTTTTTATAAAAACCGTTGTATTCGGTTTTTTCAAAAAGGGAGCGCAATAATTTTCTTCGGGAAAATCGCGCTCAAACCTCAAAACTTGTTGCTATTTCAATAAAATAAACTTCTGTAAAAGTCCTTTTATGTTCGCTCTTCGTCTAAATTTTTCTGCAAATCTTTAAGCAAACTTTCGCTAGTATAAATGAAAAATCGAAAATTGTTAATTGTTAATTGTTAATTGGTGAGATTTTTTAATAAATCTTTGTAATTTCGGGCGAAAAAAATGCTTTGTTTCACCGATTAACAATTAACGATTAACAATTTACAATTAACGAATATGGAAGTTTATTTTCAGCTTATCAATGACGCGGAAGGCGTCAAAAAAGCTTGCGACGTGCTCAAAAACTCGGATTATTTAGGCTTTGACACGGAAACGACCGCGCTCGATCCTTACGACGGCATCGTGCGGCTCGTTCAGCTTTCCGACGGAAACGACACGAAAGTTATCGATCTCAAACCTTTTGCCGACAGCGGCGATCTGAAAACTCATCCCGCGCTTGCGCCGCTTCGTGAAATTCTTGCCGCGCCGAAACCGATCAAGGTCGCGCATAATGCAAAATTCGACGCGAAATGGGTTCGGCATCATCTCGGAATCGATGTCGGCGGCATTTTCGATACGCTCGTGGCGAGTCAATTGATCGCGGCTGGCGACCAAGACCGCCGTCATAATCTGGCGGAAGTCGCGAATTATTTTCTCGGCATCGAAGTCGATAAAAGCGAACAAGTTTCCGATTGGAGTGCGCCCGAACTTTCGCAGTCGCAGATTCAATACGCGGCAAAAGACGCGGCGATTATGGTCGCGCTTCGTGAAAAGATCGTCGAAAGATTGAAGCAGGACGAATTGATAAAAGTTGCCAAACTCGAATTCGATTGCGTAATGCCGATCGCGCAGATGGAACTCAACGGCTTTTTTCTCGACGAAGCGCGTTGGCGCGAACAGCTTGAGAAAGTAAAAAAAGAGCAGGGAAAAGTCGCGCTCGAATTACAGCAGATGCTTTCGGCTGGAGTCGCGCAGGCTTCGCTTTTCGGTGTTGCGGAAATCAATCTCGATTCGCAGGCGCAAGTCACGGACGCGCTGAAAAACTTGGGCGTTCCTGTTCCCGCAACGACGCGCGGCTGGCAATTGCAACCGCTTGCGCTCGAATATCCGGTCGTTGCCAAACTTCTCGAATATCGCGGCGTGGCAAAAGCGATTTCAAGTTTCGGCGAAAATATTCTCGAATACATCAAACCGCAAACGGGCAGAATTCACTCGGATTTCAGGCAGATCGGTGCGCCGACGGGCAGATTTTCGAGTTCAAATCCGAACGTTCAGCAGATTCCGCACGAAGAAGCTTATCGCCGTTGTTTTCGTGCACCGACGGGCAGAAAGCTCGTCATCGCCGATTATTCGCAAATCGAACTGCGAATTTTGGCGGATTTTTCCGACGACGAAAACTTTATCAAAGCTTTCAAATCGGGCGCGGATTTTCATACGATGGCGGCTTCGCAAGTTTTCAACGTCAAACCCGAAGACGTTACATCTGATCAGCGTAGTTTTGCAAAACGCTTGAATTTCGGCGTCGTTTACGGCATCGGTTCACAGCGTTTTGCGTTGATGACGGGACTTTCGCAGTCTAGCGCGGAAGACGTGATGCGGAAATATTTCGGCACGTATCGCGGACTCGATAACTTTTTGCGCGACGCGGCGAAAAAGGTCGTCAACGATCGCCTTGCGCGAACGGCTTCGGGCAGAATGCAGCGATTCCGTTTCGATGAAAACGACCGCGCTTCGATCGGTGCGGCACAGCGCAACGGCAAGAACTTCCCGATTCAGGGAACTTCCGCCGACATTTTGAAACGCGCTTTGTTTTTGCTTCACCAGCAAATTCATGATACGAACACCAAGCTCGTCAACATCGTCCACGACGAAGTTATTCTCGAATGCGACGCTTCCGAAGCCGAAAATGCGGCGAAAATCCTAGAAAAATCGATGTGCGACGCGGGCGAAGAATACGTCAAAAAAGTTCCCGTCAAAGTCGATGTTCATATCGCCGACGAATGGACGAAGTAAATTAGAAGAAAACGATTGGAGCGCAAGCATCTTGCGTGTGTAATTTTTCTTAAAACAATTAACAGGGATAATAGGATAGACAGGGATAAGCTATTTGTTTTTATCACATTTATCCTGTCATCCCTGTTAATTGTTTTTCAAGATAATAAGCAAGATGACGCACTTGTCATTAGTTTTTCATGGATTTAGAAGAATTTCGACGGATTTAGAAGAATTTTCGCAAAAATATCTGAATTTTCATGAAATTATGTGAATTTTGCCAAAATTATGTGAATTTCTATAGATTTATGGATTTTTCTATAGATTTATGGATTTTTTCACGGATTTACGTGAATTTTCTCAAATTTGCGTGATTTTTGATAAATTTGCGTGATTTTTCCCGAATTTACGGCTTTTCGAGTATCTTTACCAAATTTGAAAGCGTTTTCTTTTGATCGGCGGTTAATTTGAAAACCGCTTTGCCGAGATTGAGTTTTACGTCCGACGCTTTCGTTATCTTTTCCATCTCATCGGGCGAAATCTTAAAATTTAAATATTCCATATTTTGCGCAGGTTTTGCCGCGTAACGCGCTTCGCCGAGGTCGAGTTTTTCACTGCCGAGAACGAATTCCAAGTTATGCGACTCGGCAAATTTCGGCTTTTTCGTCATAACCCAAAACGTCAGCGTGATCGATTCGGGCGCGTTTTCGAGCGTTTTGCCCAGATAAAAAAACGCGAGCGCGAAATTGACCGCTTGCAGTCCGAATTGATTTGCTTCCGAGTCGCTGAAATTATCCGTCACCACCATTATTTTCGACATTTTCGAGCCGTCATCGTAATTGAGCGTGATATTTTTGTCGGCTTTCAACTGCTTGATCTGTTTCGCGATCGCGTCATTCGATTTCTGCGCGGCGGCATTAAAACAAAAAACGAAAACGAGTGCGAAAATTGTGAATATTTTTTTCATAACTTTATCGGGGCAATTGAATTTTAATACAAAACGAGCGGAAAAATGAAGAAATTTTAAACAAAAAAAGCGGGCAAAGGATTAATGAAAATCTTTTGCCCGAAGTTGGATTGATGCAATTTGAAATTACAACGCAAAGTTGAAATTGATAAAACCTGTCGCTTTAACGGGTTGTCCGTCGCGCATAAACGGTTTGAATTTCCATTTACGGATCGCGTCTTTTGCTGCGCTTTGGAGCATCGAAGGTCCGCTCGAAGTTTGAACTTCGGAAACTTCGCCCGATTCGTCGATGACGACTTCGACCTTGACCACGCCCGATTGACGGATCGTGCGCGCCGCCGGCGGATAAACGGGTTTCGATTGTTTCGTTGCGTATTCGAGCAGCGAACCGACGTTCAAAGGCGAAGCGTCTTTCAAAATCGCTGTGGTTTCCGCCGAAATATTCGACGGCGTTTCGTTTTTCACGTCCGCCGTTTGTGTTTCGATCACACGGGTTCGCGTCGGTTTATTCGTTTCTTCCTTTGGTTCTTCTTTCCGCTCTTCGACCACGGTTTTCGGCGTTTCTTTGACCGGTTCGGTGTTTTGCGCGATCAGTTCTTGATTAACTTTCGCTTCTTCTTTCGGTTGTTCTTTCGGTTGTTTTACCTTCGGTTCGTTCGATTTATTTTCTTTGGAAGGTTTCTTTGAAGATTTTGAAGCTGTCGTCGTGTTCGGAACGGGATTAAAAGCAATGTCATTGGTTTTATTTTCGGCAACCGGCGGATTATTCGCCGCAGTCGTTGAAACGGCGGTCGTTTCCGTCGGAGTTTCATTGACTGCGCTCAAAACCGTACTGCGCGAACTGGTCAGCATTTCACGCGCGTCGCCGACTTCTTCTTTCCAGCGTTTTGCGTCGTAATCGTCACGCGCAATGATTCCGCGCGAAGCGGTCGCTTCTTCAAGAAGTGCCATCGCATCGGCGGTTTTCGCTTTATCCGCGCCGATCTTTTTCGATTGTTCGATCACGGTTTCGAGCGTTTCGCGCATCTTTTCGATGTCAACCGTCGCTTCGAGCGGCAAGTTTCTGTCCTGCACCGAAAGACCGAGCGCACGATAGCGTTCAAATTGATTGCGCGCACCTTTGACGACTTGTCCGGCAACCGCAAAATAAAACGGCGACGGGATCGGTTTCGTCGATTTTTGGGGATTATATAATTCCGTTAAAAAATCCTGGGCGCGTTTGTAATCGCCCTGTTCGAGATAGCTGTTCATCAATAAAACATTTAAAACGCTGTGAACGGCAGGCTCTTTCGTTTCGCGGCGAATATTTTCGAGTTCATATATCGCGGCGTTGTAATTTTTAACGGCAATGTAGGCTTTTGCTTTTGAAATGCGTTCGCGCATAACTTCCGCAGAAGTCGGCGCGGCAACGGTTTTGACGGCAGTTTGTGCGTTCGGCACGATTGCCTGATTGGAACTTTCGGGAACGCTGTCTTGCGCGATACCCGAACCGATTCCGATCAAAACCAATGTGGCGGAAGCGAAAAACCTTCTGACATTTAGCGGCATCTTTAGTCTCCTTTTTTTAATTCTTTTCTGACTCAAATTTTCCGCAAAGGTCAAAGCGAACAACAAAGAAGGTCGCTTTTCTCTCAGCTTAAACAATTCTTACATTATGCTTTCTCAAGCACGTTTGAGCAAATCTGCTCATTTAGTCGATAAACTCTTGATGATTTTTTGTTGGTAAAGGTTTGCGTCTTTCTTTATAACACTTTCATTCAGCGTGAGCAAGCGTTTATCGAGCATTACGGTTTTTCCTTCGATGACAACGGTGCGCACGTCGTCCGCTTTCGTCGCGTAAACTAAGTGAGAATAGACGTTATACATCGGCGTTTGATTCAGATTGTCGAAATCGACGATCACGATGTCGGCGCGTTTTCCGATCTCGAGCGAACCGATCATATCTTCCAAATGCAAGGCTCTCGCGCCGCCGATCGTCGCCAGCATAAACATTTCTTCGGCTGACGCAACTTTCGGGTCTTTCGAGAAAACTTTGTGCAGTTTCGCCGCTGTGTCCATTTCTTCCCACAAACTCAAATCGTTATTCGAAGCCGCGCCGTCAGTTCCGAGTCCGACGCGCAAGCCTTTTTTCAACATCGACGGAATCGGCGCAACGCCCGCCGCGAGCTTCATATTCGATTGCGGATTATGCGCGATGCCGACATCGTAGCGTTTCAAAATGTCGAGTTCTTTTTCGTTCGCCTGAACGACATGCGCGGCGATCAGTTTATTGCTCAAAAAGCCGATCTTTTCGGCAAATTCGATCGGGCGAATTCCTTTGTGTTTCTGCTGTATAAATTCCGTTTCGGTTTCCGCTTCCGCCAAGTGCATCACGAGCGGCGCGTTTAATTTGTCGGAAAGATTTTTTGAAATTTTCAGATGTTCTTCCGAAACGGTATAAGGCGCGTGCGGTGCAACTGCGGGAATAATTAATTTATTTCCTTGCCATTTTTTAACGAATTTTTCGGTGTAAACGACCGCATCGTCGAAAGTTTTATTGTCAGGCGCGGGAAAATCGATCAGCGTTTCGCCTAAAACTCCGCGAACTCCGGCTTTGGCGGTTTCGTCGGCGATCGCGTCCTCGAAATAATACATATCGCAGTAAGTCGTCGTGCCGCCGCGAATCAATTCCGCCAAACCCAAACGAGTTCCGGCGCGGACAAAAGTTTCGTCAACATTTTTCGCTTCGGCAGGGAAAATATATTTCGTCAGCCATTCCTGCAAATCGAGATCGTCTGCAATTCCGCGAAAAAGTCCCATCGGAATATGCGTGTGCGTATTTATCAAACCCGGAATAATGACTTTGCCTTTCGCATTGATAAGCTGTTTAGGACGCGCATTCGGCGGCAGAGAACTCGCCTTGCCGACTCCAACGATTTTCCCGTCGCGCACGGCAACATAACCGTCTTCGATAACCGAACGGTTTTCATCCATCGTCACGACAGTTCCGCCGACGATCAAAAGATCGTAAGCAACGTGCTTTTTAATTTGATTTTGAGCAAGAAACGACTGCGGAAAGACTAATAGAAGGGTTAATAAAAGAATTAATATAATTTTCAACTTTTCCATAGTTGAATTTACTACAAAATTGTCTGAAAAATCAAAGACAGTGAAAAAGACAAAATAAAACAACGATTTACACGGATTTTACGGATTCAATAAATCAGTGAAAATCTGCGTAAATCGTTGTTTCAAATTTGATTTTGATTTACTTCAAAAACTTTGCATCAAAAGCGCGTGGGAAAAGTTCTTTCATCATCACGGTTTCGGAATCGCCTTTTAAGTTCGCTAAAATCACGGGAATATCGCCGCAGAATTCCCAGATTATTTGGCGGCAGGCTCCGCACGGCGGCGTTAATTCTTCGGTGTCGGCGACGACGGAAATTGTTTCAAACTCTTTTTCGCCTTCGGAAATCGCTTTAAAAATAGCATTTCGTTCGGCGCAGATCGTCAATCCGTAAGTCGCGTTTTCGATGTTGCAGCCGGCGTAGATTTTGCCGTTTTTAGTTATCAAAGCCGCGCCGACCTTGAAGTTTGAAAAAGGTGCGTGTGCGTTTTCACGAACTTTGGCTGCGGCTTCGATCAGTTCTTCTTTTTTCATTAAAGCTGTTTTTGCCTGCGAAATAAACGAAAAGAACGAAAAAAAAATATTTATTTCGTTTCTTTCGTATTTTTCGCAGGCAGTAATCCTATACAAATATCTGTTTTTCAGCGTTTCCGTGGTTTTCTTGGTTGATCTTTTCGCGGATTTTGCTGCTGATAAATTCGATGCCGATGTCGGTGTTTGCGCCTTCGGGAATGATGATGTCGGCGTGGCGTTTCGACGGTTCGACAAATTCCTGATGCATCGGGCGAACGGTCGCGTAATATTGCGCGATGACCGATTCGACCGTCCGACCGCGTTCGACAATATCGCGTTGTAAACGGCGAATAAAACGAATGTCGTCGGGCGTATCGACAAAAATTCTGACATCGAGCAAGTCCAAAACGAGCGGTTCGGCAAAGATCAAAATTCCTTCGACGATAATGACGGGTTTCGGTTCGAGATGCGTCGTTTCGTCGCTGCGGACGTGATTTTTGTAATCGTAGATGGGCATTTCGATCGGCTGACCTTGTTTCAAACGCTTCAGATGATTGACGAGCATTCCGTTGTCGAAAGCGTCCAAGTGATCGAAATTCGCCTGATGACGCGCATCGAGCGGCATATCGGCAAGATCGCGGTAATACGAATCTTGTTCGACCAAAATCACATTTTCGCGCCCGACCGTTTCAATGATCCGACCCGCCAGAGTTGTTTTTCCTGAGCCTGTTCCGCCGCAGATTCCTATAATCATTGTGATTAGTCCTTAGTTCTTTGTCCTTCGTCCTTTGCGTTTTTCCCGATTGAAGTTAAATAGGCGTTTAGCGTCGGCGAAAGTTTTTCAATTAAAGGTTTTAATTTTTCTATTTGTTCTTTTGTTAATAAATTGCGCTTAAAAGCTCGGCGCAGCCAATGCTGTGTTTCTTGAAGCGAACCGCGAGCGATTCGGCAAAACCGTCGATTATCCTGAAAACTTCTTCGTCCTTCGCCTTCTGCAATATTTGCTCCAACCGAATCAGCCGAACGCACTATCTGCTTTCCGACCGTATCTTTTGCAAAATTATCCCATCCTAAAACTATTTCCCAAATCTCGTCTGCCAGTTGTTCGGATAAATTATAAACTCTCAGATTCTCAAAGTTTGTTTTAGCCATATTAATCTCCTCGTTTTTTAGTGATATTGATTAATTGCATTTTGCAACTGACAAAGGACAAAGGACAAAGAACTTTTACCCGATTTTTGAGATAATTCGTCTGAGCAAATCTTTAAAAACTTCCGAAACTTTTGCGCCTGTTTCCATAACTTCGGCGTGATTGATATTTTCGCCGCTCAAGCCTGCGCCGAGGTTTGTGATGCAGGAAATTCCGAGAACTTTCATTCCTTGATGACGTGCGGTGACGGCTTCGGGAACGGTTGACATTCCGACCGCGTCTGCGCCCGAATATCTGAACATACGGATTTCCGCTGGAGTTTCATACGTCGGACCGGAAAGCGCGCAGTAAATTCCGCGCAGCATGATCGACGTTAATTCTTTATCCAAACCTTTTTCAAACCTTTCTCTTGAGATTTGAATGGCTTCTTCATACGCGATCGCCTGCAATTCTTTGTCGTAAACCTGCGTCATATCGGGAAAACGCGGACCGAAACGTTCGTCGTTTGCGCCGCGCAGAGGATTTACGCCCATCAGATTCAGATGATCGCGGATGAGCATCAGCATTCCGGGTTTCATACTCGTCCGCAGGCTTCCCGCCGCGTTGGTCAGAATCACGGTTTCGATTCTGAGCAAGCCGAAAACGCGCATCGGAAAAATGACCTGTTCCATTTCGTAGCCTTCATAATAATGAAAACGTCCTTGCTGAACCGCGACCGAAACGCCGCCGACTTCGCCGAGAACAAGCTGTCCGGCGTGACCTTCGACCGTCGAACGCGAAAAATGCGGAATATCTTGGTATGGAATCTTCACCGCATTTTCCAAAGTGTCCGCAAACGCGCCCAAACCGCTTCCCAAAACCAGCGCGATCTTTATTTCTTTTTTATATTTAGCGCGGATAAATTCCGCCGCTTCCTGTGCTTTTTCGTAACTCATAAATAATTAAAGGAATTATTTTTTACCACAAACATTGTAGTTTGCGGAAATGGATTTTGGGAAATTTCAAAAAGATGCGTTTTATATATCGAATTATATATCGAAATTTCAAAGACCGAATGTTTCAGGCAGGAAATTTATGCCGTTCATTGAAGTAAAAATGTTCTCTGGTATTTTAGAAAGCCTTGTTTTTGCGTTTGCAAGGCTTGCAAACGCAAAAACAAGGCTTGCAAATGCATTTGCAAGGTCTGCAAACGCGAAAACAAGACTTGCAAACGCATTCGCAAGGTCTGCAAACGCATTCGCAAGGTCTGCAAACGCAAAAACAAGTCCTGCAAACGCAAAAACAAGCCTTGCAAACGCAAAAACAAAGCTTGCAAATGCATTTGCAAGGTCTGCAAACGTAAAAACAAGTCCTGCAAACGCATTCGCAAGACTTGTTTTTACGTTTGCAGACTCTGAAATCGTCTTTGCGGAACCTTCAAATGCTTTTGAAAAGTGTTCAGCCGATCGAAAAAAACTTATGGTTTTAAGAGTTTTGAAGCAAATATAAAAGAAAAACGCGGACATTGCCGACCGCGTTTTTCAAGCTGTATTTATTTGGACGGCTTTTTCTCGACCAATTTGTTTCCTTGCAAAATGAAGGTCGTTTTGCCTGCGGTGCTTGGACAGCACGCGCCGTCGTCGGGTGCATATTCTTTGGTATCGAGATAGATCACGCCTTTTTCGACCTTTTTCATTTCGACGTCGCGGAATAATTTTCCGCCGACAACTTCGTCCGTGACGGCTTTCAGTTTTCCGCCGTCGTTTCGGAAAACGCCCAATTCAAAACTGTAATTATTGCTGCCGCCCATTCCTTCGATCGTAAACTGCACGATCGCGTCATCGTCGCCGTCGCCGTCAATGTCGCCGTAAAGCACTTTTCGCGCTTCCTTATATTCGCCCGCGTCGGAAACTTTCGCGACTCCGGCGATGTATTTGTCGATCACTTTTTCGCCTTCTACTTTATCGGGTATTGCCGACGATTGCGGCGCGGAATTCGTCGTTTCGGTTTTGTTTTCCGAAAGTTTGTTGGCGATTGCCGATTCGTTTGCGGCTTTTGAAACTTCAGCGGAATTGTTTGCGGAATTGGAATTTGCGTTTGCGCTCTGCGGCGAATTTATCGAAATATTACAGCCGGAAAAGATTAAACAGACGAGAAATAAAAATGCGAAACAGTTAAAACCCCTTGTAATTACTTTCATAATTATAAAGTTTTACCTGTTTCGCGCTGATAAATCAATTATTTTTCTTTGTTATACGGAATTCCGAGTGCTTTCGGCGCGCGCGATAATCCGATGAATCCTGCCAAAACGATGATCGTCAAAACATACGGAATAATTTGGATGAACTGCACCGGAACCGGATCGCCCGACGCGAGTTTGATATTGCCGAGCGGAATCGTCAAGGCTTCCATAAAGCCGAAAAACAAACACGCCAGCAAGACCGGAACGGGTTTCCATTTCGCTAAAATTAATGCCGCAAGCGCGATAAAACCACGTCCCGCCGTCATTCCGCGCGTAAACAGCGAAGATTGCCCGATCGAAAGATACGCGCCGCCCGCCGCCGCTAAAACTCCTGAAAGAATCACGCCCGTGTAACGCATTCGCAAAACATTGATTCCCGCCGCGTCAGCCGCCGCCGGATTTTCACCGACCGCGCGAATCCGCAAACCGAACGGCGTTTTATACATCACATACCAACAAATCGGAACGATCAAAAAAGCGAGAATGGAAGCAGTTGAAATATTGCTGAAAACTGAAAATCCTGCCGCAAATCGAAGAATCCAAAAAATCAAGACCGTCACCGCAAAAGATGCGAATATTCGGATAATTTGACCTATGAATTTTCCGCCGGATTCCTTTGTCGGAATGATCAGCCAGTTAAAACTCGTACCGTAAATAACCAGAAAAACTATTAATATAAATACTAGAGAAACTACTCCAAAGGCAGATAAGTTTAAGATGAATGAACTGAAATCGGGTAAAAGAAATTCTTTGGGTATCTGCGGTGTCGAACCAGAAGAATCGTAAACTGCGCCGCTGATAAGTTGCGGGAGTCCGAGCATCAGAAAATTGATCGCCGTTCCCGCGACAACTTGATTCGCCTCGAATTTGATCACCGCAACTGCGTACACAAACGCCAAACCCGCACCCGCAATGACTGCACAAAGCATTCCGAGATAAGGATTATGCAGTTCGAAAGTCATAACTGCCGCCGTAAATGCGCCAGCCAGCATCAAACCTTCGAGCGCGATATTAATAATTCCCGAACGCTCGGAGAACATTCCGCCGAGAGCCGCGAAAATTAAAGGCGTGGCAAGTCGAATCGCCGAAAAGATCAAGGATAAAGTTAGAAGTTCTGACATAAATTTATTTCTTTGAGTATTTTTGTAAACAAGCCACAAAGAGAATCGCAATCGCTTGTAAAATTTGTCCGATGTCTTTGGAAACGTAGCGCGTAAATGCGTCAACGAAGATTTCACCGCGCATCAAGACTGCAAAGAAAACTGCCGCAACGAAAACGCCGAGCGGATGATTTCTGCCGAGAAGCGCGACCGCGATTCCCAAAAATCCGAGTTCGGCGGAAAATCCGTCATAATATAAATGGCGATAACCCAAGACTTCGTTGATGGCGACCATTCCGGCGAGTGCGCCCGAAATCGTCATTGCCGTAATGATCTGTTTTTGCGGCGAAATTCCGCCGTATTCCGCCGCCGAAGCGTTTTGCCCGACCGCGCGAAGTTCGTAACCCCATTTCGTTTTCCAAAGAAAAATATAAACGAGAACGCACATCAAAATCGCGATCAAAAACGCAAAGTTCAGCGGCACGTCTTTCGGGATAAATGAAAGATATTCGTGGAGCTGCGGGATTTGCGCGGCTTGTCCGATCGGTGCGCTTTCGAGAATCGGATCGCCCGGAACTTTGTAATGATACTGCGTAAAATAACTCACCAAAGCGATGCCGATAAAATTCAGCATGATCGTGTTGATAACTTCGCTTGAACCGAATTTTGCACGCAGAAAACCGGGAATCGCGCCCCAGATTCCGCCCGCGACCATCGCCGTTAAAATGCATAAAGGCACAAGCAAAAACGACGGCAAGCTCGTCCACGACCAATCTTCCTGTTTACCGAAAACGTCAACGACCGTTCCGCCGAATTTGATGCCGACCCAAGCCGTCGCAAAAGCCGCAACGTAAAGCTGACCTTCGCCGCCGATGTTGAAAAGTCCGCAGCGAAACGCGACTGCGACCGCCAAACCCGTAAAGATCAAAGGCGTCGCGTAAAAAAGCGTGTAGCCGATGTCTTTTGCCGAACCGAAAGAGTTTGCCAGCAAAATCCGGTAAGTTTCAAACGGATTGTCTTTGATCAGCAAAATGATGATCGCGCCGACCACAAAAGCCAGCAAAACCGCCACGAGCGGCGAAATTATCTCACGAAGAATTTTCATTTTTTGTAATCTTTTTTAATAGATTTAACAACTATATCGGCAATCTTTTCCGCAGTAACTTTTTGAAGTTTATTGATTGAGCAAATACCGTAAACTTCAAAATCAAATTCTCCTGAAAATTGTGCCGAATATGTGTCATCGTAAAATTTATTTTCGATAGACAGTTTATAAATGCTTTTCCCATTTTTTATGATCGGCAGCCAGTAATTACCTGATACTTCAATTTTCTCGATAAAAATTGAAGAATTTGTAAAACGATCATTCAAAACCTTTTCCTTTGAGAATTTTTCTCTAATTAAATTTTCCAAAAAACTCTTTTCATTTTGAATATAATCAGCATTTTTCGTGTTAAATCCTACATTCCAATAAAAATCTCTATCTTCATTTTTCAGGTTGTCGGAAGTATTATTTACCTTTCCCATTTCCTGACTATTTTCAGAGTAATATTCAGTAAAAAGCTTGTTGATTTGATGATGGCTGTTAAGGAAAACTTTATTATACTCAACAGTTACAATACCTAAACCTCTTAATAAAAAGAATATTAGAATAACTCCCAAACTGACGAAAGTTACCATTCTTAATTTTAATTTTGAAGCTCTGATTTCTTCCAAATCTTCTGCAAGCGTGAAGTATTCCATAATTTTCTAAATTACTCCCAAACACAAAGATAAATTTCAATATTAATTTATGGATTGCGACACTAAATATAACCGACAAATGAGCAAAGTGCATCTGAAAACGATATTTTGTAGAAAAATAATTCAATTGAAAACATAAGATTTATACTTGACAATGATGCACTCAGGTTTTATTATGCTTTTAGACTAATTAAATTAATATTTAGTCTGATAAACTTAAATCATTTTATTTGGAGGAAAATATGAGCATTATCAAATATGACCCTTTTCGTGAGCTGAGAAGTTTACAAGATGAAATGAATCGGCTCTTTTTGAGTAATTATTCGCGCGGTTCTGAAGAAGGATTTACGAGCGGCGCGTGGAGTCCGAAAGTGGATATTTTCGAAAACAAGGAAAATCTTGTGATCGAAGCCGAACTGCCGGGAATGAAGCGTGAAGACGTTGATGTTTCGATTGAAAACAATGTTTTGACGCTGCGCGGCGAACGCAAATTTGAAAAGAAAGACGAAGGCGATAATTATCACCGCGTCGAACGCAGTTACGGCTCGTTCACACGTTCTTTCACTTTGCCGCAAACCGTTACGGCAGAAGGCGCAACGGCTGATTTCAAAAACGGCGTTCTGCGCGTTCAATTGTTGAAACGCGAAGAAACAAAAGCTCGTAAGATAGAAATTACGGGCGAAGCGGCTTCCGCACCGAAAACAATCGAAACGGAAGCAAAATCTAACGCCGCAAACGGCTAAAAGGGGATTTAAACAGGATGGACAGGATGGACAGGATAAATTCCTAAATCCTGTTTATCCTGTCTATCCTGTTTTATATTGGCAATTATTTTTAGGTTCATAATTAAAAAATGAGATTCGACAGATTTACAATTCGCGGACAGGAAGCGGTTCAGGAAGCAATCGGCGTTGCCGAAAAAAATCAAAATCAGCAGGTTGAACCTGAACATTTGCTTGCTTCGATGCTTGAGCAGAAAGAAGGAACTTTGCGTCCGATTTTGGGAAAAGTCGGCGCAAACGCGCAATCGATCTTGACCGACGTGCAGGCGGTAATCGCTAAATTTCCGCAAGTTTCGGGCGGACAGCAATATTTTTCTTCGCGCATCAACACGATTTTTCAGGAAGCGCAGAAAGAAGCCGAAAAGATGAACGACGAATATATTTCGACCGAACATCTTCTGCTTGCGATCGCGGCTGAAAAAGGCGGCGATGCCGGACGTATTTTGCGTTCAAACGGCGTGACGCGCGAAGATGCCGAGAAAGTGATCGTCGATATGCGCGGCGGTGCGCGGATCACCGATCAAAACGCCGAAGAAAATTTTCAGGCTTTGGAAAAATACGCGCTCGATCTGACGGAACGTGCGCGAAAAGGAAAACTCGATCCGGTCATCGGA
>DAITPE010000040.1:0-16253 GCA_036833775.1 Pyrinomonadaceae bacterium
AATATGGCTGATTACGACGAAAAAGAAGATTTAATGGATCGCTTGCTGGCAATGGGCAAGCGTAAAAAGTTTTTGAGTTTTGACGAACTCAACCGGGAAATTCCCGAAAATATGATGTCGCCCGACGAATTGGAAGACGTTTTAGAACGTCTTGAAGGCGCGAACATCTCGGTTGCGGAATCCGATTCGCAACTCTTGGAACAAGCCGCAAGTTTGGCGATTGACGACGACGATTCGATCGACGACGACGATCTCGATCTCGATCTTTCTGCCGGTGCGCTCGATAAATCAAATGATCCCGTCCGCCTTTATTTGCGCGAAATGGGCATCGTGCCGCTTTTGACGCGTGAAGGCGAAGTCACGATCGCGCAGCGCATCGAACGCGGACAGATCAAAACACGCAAAGCGATTTCGCGTTCGCCGATCGCGGTCGAACGATTGATTAAGCTCGGCGAAGAACTTTCCAAAGGAAAAGCGAGCATTCGCGATACGGTCACGTTTTCCGAGCAGGCGGATATTTCTTTGGAAGAAGACAAAGCCGAAGAATATCTGCGTTGGACGCTCGAAGGAATCGATAATATTCGCCAAAACTATGACAATGCGTTAAAGGTTTTGCACGAATTTCTCGACGAACAAAAGAAATCGAAAGGCAAACCTTCCAAAAAACTTTTGTCGCTTCGCCGTCAAACCGCGCGTCTGCGTCTGGAAATCGCACAGGAAGTCAAAAATCTTAATTTGACCGAATACGCGATGCAGGTTTTGATCGCTTCGATTCGCAAAGTCGTAGAAGAGATCAAAAAGGCGGAACGCTCGATCAGCAAAGCCGAAGAACGTCTGGAGCGCAAACCGACACCTGAAGAGAAAAAGGATTTGAATCAAAAAATCGTCGATTCGCGTGAAGCAATCGCGAAGGTCGAAGAAAGATTCCATCTTCCGCCGGTCGAGATCAAACGCGCGATGCAGACGATCGATGTCGGCGAACGCCAGACGAATCAAGCGAAACGCGAATTGGTCGAAGCCAACTTGCGTCTGGTTGTTTCGATTGCGAAAAAATATACGAATCGCGGTTTGCAGTTTTTGGACTTGATTCAGGAAGGCAACATCGGTTTGATGAAAGCGGTCGATAAATTTGAATGGCGGCGCGGTTACAAGTTTTCGACCTACGCAACTTGGTGGATTCGTCAGGCGATCACGCGTGCGATCGCCGACCAGGCGCGCACGATTCGCATTCCGGTGCATATGATCGAAACGATTAACAAGCTGATTCGCACATCGCGTTTGCTTGTGCAGGAACTCGGACGCGAACCGTCGAGCGAAGAAATCGCAAAACGGATGGACATTCCGGTTTCAAAAGTGCGAAAGGTTTTGAAGATCGCGCAAGAGCCGATTTCTTTGGAAACGCCAATCGGTGAAGAAGAAGATTCGCATCTCGGCGATTTTATCGAAGATCGTTCGATCCTGAATCCGGCTGAATCAGTGACTTTCTCGAATTTGAGAGAAATAACCGACGAAGTTCTCGCAACGCTCACGCCGCGCGAGGAAAAAGTCATCAAAATGCGTTTCGGACTCGGAAATACGGGTTCGGAACACACGCTCGAAGAAGTCGGACAGCATTTTGCCGTGACGCGCGAACGTATTCGCCAGATCGAAGCAAAAGCTTTAAGAAAACTGCGTCATCCGTCGCGCTCGCGCCGTTTGAAAGCATTTTTGGAAGGAAAAGCTTAACGATTTGGGATTTGGTAATTCGGATTTCGGAATTCGGATTTCGGATTTCGTTTGAATCAAAAGACTGGTGAGATAAAACTCGTCAGTCTTTTTTATTTGCAGAAATTTTGTGATATTCGTTTCAAAACTTGTGAAATCGACGAAAAAATTTGTGAAATTGTCTTCGAAAAGTTTGCGCTTCGTTTCGCAAAATGTGAGATTCACGAAAAAATTTGTGAGATAGGCTTCAAAATTTGTAAGATTCATTTCAAAAAGTGTGAGATTGACAAAAAAATCTGTGAAATTCATTTCAAAAAGTGCGCGGTTGACATAAAAATCCGTGAGATTGCCGTAAAATTGTTGCAGTCGGCGATTAAAATTCGAGGTTCTTTACGCTTTTTTTGTTTTTGTCCCTTCATAAATCGCGCTAAAGTAAAAATACAGTTTATGAATATTTCCGAACAGATTTTTTCTATCATTATTCTTTCGATGATCGTCGCGTGTATCGCGTGGACGGTGACGCAGGAAGAGATTTTTCGTGAATGGCGCGACGTTTGTTCGGATAAAAGCAAGACTTGCGGCAATATTTTACAGCGCAAATTCTTTTATGTTTTCACCTGCGAATATTGTTTCAGTCATTGGGTAACTTTAATTATTTTAGTATTTACGGGTTTTCGTCTATTGCTCGACGATTGGCGCGGATATGTTCTCGCGTTTTTTCTGCTGCCGTGGCTGGCGAATCAATCGATGAGCATTTACAGGCGTTTGCGTGTCGGCATTAAACACGAAAATTTGCAGGCAAAAGTAGTTGAAGAAAAGCTCGAAAATCAAGATTTATAATCCGTAAATCTTCAATTTGAATTCATCGCCCGAAGTGTAAATTTCCGCATTTTTGTTTGAAAATTCTCTTGAAACGCGCATAATCATCGGAATTCCGCCGCGCGGAACATTTGTGCCGTATTCGCGGCGGCTGAAAATTGAAGCAATTTGCGGATTTATTCTTTGCGTGATGCCGTAACGAATCGCCCGCGAGGCAGGCGGCACGAAACCATTCGTGCGGCGCGGATTGACGAATTCGATCGCGTTGTCGTAAACGGAAATGCGCGTCACGATGTCGCGCAAGGCGAGATCGCGGTGCATCAAGATATTCGAAACGGCTTCGTTCACGGAATATAAATGATAATTTGCCCGCGCATTGATCGGCGAATCTTCCATTTTTTTTCGCGCTTTCGGTTTGAATTTATGCAGATCGCAGTAGAGATTGATAAATTTCAAAATATTTTCGTAAAGCGTGTGCAGATTTCCGTTCAATTCCTGCTGTTCGACGAGCTGCGCGTTTCCGTTTGTGCCGGAAAAACGCGAAATCAAAACTTTTGAACGCGGAATGAGTTTTGAAACGCTTTCATCTTTTCCGAACAGCAAAACTCCGGCGACGGTCGGAAAAAAATCTTCACTGCCGCCGACCGCAAGCAGCAGGTCTTTTTTTAGAAAATCGGCGGTTTCATAAATATTCTTACCGAGAAAATCGTCCTTAAAAGCTTCGGCAAAACTCCACAAAAGCGCGTCGTCGAAATCGTTTTCGGTCGCCGTGATAAGCGGAATGTTTTCAAAACCGAGCGGACGAATCTCATCGAGCCAATCGGACATTTCTTCGCGCGTGACTTCCCTTTTTTCTTCACCGATACGTAAATAAAATCTGCCTTCACGCGTTCGATACGGTCGTTTTTTGCCTTCGATGTCGAGCGTCACGAGCCGTCTGCCGCTGTCGAAAGCGATGCAGTCGAGAAGCGGAACGATCGGCGGCACGATGTCTTCGCGGCAAATTCTGACGAGTTCAGCCTGAACTTCTTCGGGATGCAAAACGCCTTCGACGCGAAGCTGATCGGAAACGCCGAAAATGATCGTTCCGCCCGCCGTATTTGCAAGCGCGACGATTCCCTGCGCGATTCGTTCGGAATTTGAAAGTTTAACTTTTAGTTCGAGAAACGTGTCTTCGCCGCCGCGAATCAATCTGAGCAATTCGGTGCGCGTGGTTTGCGGAGCGTTTTGGTTTAAAAGATATTCCTGAAAAGAAAGTTCGTTTGAGGATTCAAATCTCTGGCTATGGCGAAATTTTCTACGCGGCATTCGTGTAAAACGCAATATTTTTGTTAAGGCGGATGCGCCGTTTCCGCCCGAAACATTGTCAAAAAAGAAAATGTTTACGGAATAAACTCGACTCTTTCTATTGAAACATTCTCAAGCCGAAAAGTAAAAGCGGATTTTTTTCTAATTATCCTAACTTTAAGTTCAAAATATTAGTATGTTCGCAGTTTAATTTTCCATTTTTGCACGAATCTCTGTAATATAAATTAGTTTTCTACTAATTCCGGCTTAAATTGGACAAATATTGTGGACAATGAAATCACGATCGCTTACGTCGGACTCGGTTCAAATCTCGGCGACCGCGCCGGCAATCTTTTACTTGCCGTGCGCGGTCTGATGGAAGCAAGTTTTGTAGTTCATAAGCTTTCCGGCATTTATGAAACCGAACCCGTCGGCGTTAAAGGTCACGGCAGTTTTTTAAATATGGCGGCGGAAATTCATCTCAGCAACATCACGCCTTCGCAAATGATGGCGCGAATGTTGCGGATCGAATATCTGCTCGGACGAAAACATAAATCGCTCGCCAAACCGCGAACGGTCGATCTCGATCTGCTGCTTTTCGGAAATTATCAATGCGACACCGAATTTTTGACGATTCCGCATCCGAAACTGCATCTGCGCAGATTTGTTTTAACCCCGATGTCGGAAATTGCGCCGCACGTCGTGCATCCCGTTTTGCAGAAAGATATGCAGGAATTGCTGAAAATCACGGATGATAATTCAAATGTTCATCGTTGGAATCCGAATACCGAAATGGAATCAGAACCACATGACGCGAAAGTTTTTCTAAACAGCTTGGTTCAAGAAACGCAGTGAATTGGAAATTGACTGACTTTAATGCTTAAATTGTATTAATTCTTAATTTACAAGTTTGATTTTCGATTTTGCAATCATTAATTTATGGCATATTTACAGCCTGATAAACCCGAAAAAGTTTATTTACCCGCGATTCGTGCGGCAAAAGAAAAAGGCGAAAAACTCGTCTGTTTGACGGCTTACGATTACCCGACGGCGCGAATCGTTGACGAAGCCGGAGTCGATATGATTCTCGTCGGCGACAGCATCGGCAACGTGATTCACGGTTACGGAAACACGATTCCCGTAAGTCTTGACGAGATTTGTTCGGCTTGCATTGCCGTCAAACGCGCCACTGAACGCGCAATGGTCGTCGCCGATCTGCCTTACGGAACTTATCACGTCAACGCCGACGAAACCGTCAGAAACGCGCTTAAATTAATGAAATACGGCGGCGCGGAAGCAATTAAATTGGAAGGCGGTCGAAACCGCGTCGAACTCGTTAAAAGATTGGTCGATGAAGAAATTCCCGTCATTGCGCACATCGGTTTAACGCCGCAATCCGTTTATAAAATGGGCGGCTATCGCGTTCAAGGCAGAACTGCCGAACAAGCGAAAAGATTGATCGAAGACGCGAAAATGCTCGAAGAAGCCGGAGCTTTTGCGATCGTTTTGGAACTCGTTCCGCGCGAAGTCGCCGAAATTATTACAGAAGAATTGGAAATTTCGACGATCGGCATCGGCGCGGGTTCAAATTGCGACATTCAAGTTTTGGTTCTGCACGATCTTGTCGGAATGACTTTCGGACGACAACCGCGTTTTGTTAGAAAATACGCCGACGTGACAAAGGTTATGACCGAAGCAATCCAAAATTGGACGAACGACGTGAAAAACGGAAGTTATCCGAGTGAAAAAGAATCTTACGGGTTAACCGACGAAACAAAAAAAGAATTGGAAATAGAATAACCTCCTGCCCAGAGACTTTTTTGACCGGATTTGAGATAAAAAACTGATTTTACAATTAAAGGATCGGAATAAAAAAACATTAAATTTTAAAGTTGCGATACACATTAGAAAAAATTCACATATTTAAGGTAGGGAAAATATGAAAAAAATATTTGTAACGATTATTTTATGTCTTTTGTTGGTTTTAGGAGTTTCAGCCCAACAGTCAACATCCTTTAGTTATCAAGGTAAACTAAATTCAAGTTCTCTACCTGCTAATGGAACTTACGATTTCAGATTTGAACTTTTCAGCTTATTAACCAACGGGACAGCAATCGGAACAGTTGATTTAAACAATGTTCAGGTTACAAACGGAATCTTTACTGTCCCGTTAGATTTTGGTGCGAATGCTTTTGACGGAACAGCACGATATTTGGAAATCTCTGTCAAACTTCCTTCGGAAAGCACATTTACAGCACTTGCTCCCAGACTAAGCATTTCGTCAGTTCCGTATGCCATAAAAGCGATAAATGCAGATTCGGCAACAGTTGCTCAAACGGCGAATAACGCCACGAGTTTAGGCGGAATCACTGCAAACAATTTTCTATTGAATAATGGTGATGGCTCACAACTTGTAAATGTAAATGGCGGCTTTAAATGGAATGTCATCACAGCAGATCAGCAAGCCCAATCGAATAACGGATATATTGCCAACAGTAGTGGCGAACTAATAGTAACTTTGCCGCCGAATCCGCAGGTCGGCGATGTTTTTCGCGTCGCCGGAGCGGGAACGGGCGGTTGGTTTATAAATCCTAATAACCTCAATCAAATAATTACTTCGGAATTTTGGACACCGCGAGAAACTGTTCGAAATTGGAGCGGAATTGCTTCTTCCGCCGACGGCACGAAATTAGCCGCGACTGTCTTCGGCGGACAAATTTATACTTCAACCGATTCTGGTGTTACGTGGACGGCGCGAGAATCTACTCGTTTTTGGACCGGGATTGCATCTTCTTCAGACGGCACGAAATTAGCCGCGATTGTCAGCAACGGACAAATTTATACTTCGACGGATTCAGGCGTTACGTGGACGGCGCGAGAATCTACTCGTTTTTGGGGTTCGATTGCATCTTCTGCCGACGGCACAAGATTGGTTGCGACGGTCGGCAGCGGACAAATTTATACTTCTTCAAATTCAGGCGCAAATTGGACGGCAAGAGACAGCAATCGAACTTGGTCTGCCGTTGCGTCTTCCGCCGACGGCTTTAATTTAGTTGCGACGGTCAATAGCGGACAGATTTATACTTCGACAAACGGAGGTGTCAACTGGACGGCGCGAGAATCTACTCGTTTTTGGAATTCGATTGCATCTTCCTCAGACGGCACAAAATTGGTGGCGACTGTCAGCGGCGGACAAATTTATACTTCAACGGATGCGGGCGTTACTTGGACGGAGAGAGACACCACACGCTTTTGGAGTTCGGTTGCGTCTTCGTCCGACGGCACAAAACTGATTGCAAGCGTCAGCAGCGGACAAACTTATATTTCCAAAGATTCGGGAATAACGTGGTTTTCAAAAGAAAGCGTCCAAAATTTGCGTAAAGTTGCGTCATCAGCCGATGGAAGAAAACTCGTCGGTTATACACTCTTCGGCACGAGCGGACAAATTCATACCAGCCAAGCCGCGTCAGGCATCCAAAATAATATGGTCGAGTTGGTATATATCGGCAATAATGTGTTTCTCGAGGTCAATAAAAAGTAAATTCTGGAATTTACTTTTACAAAGAATTTTACGGCTTAAATGAAGAAACCAAAAAAGAATTGGAAATCGAATAGTTTTTTGCTAATTTTATTAGAGCTTAAGCAGTTATGATTCCCGAAGTTTTACAAAAATCGAAATCGAAAATCGCTGAGATTTGCCGCCGTTACAAAATCCGCGAATTGAGTTTGTTCGGCTCGCAAGTGCGCGGCGATTCAAATTCCGAAAGCGATTTCGATTTTTTGGTCGAATTTAGTCCCGAAGCAAGAATCGGGTTTATTGCATTAGGAAAAATTCAAGAAGAGCTTGAAGGCATCGTACTGACCGAAGTCGATTTAGTTCCAAAAGACGGGTTAAAACCTATTCTCAGAAAGCCCGTTTTGTCAGAAGCCGAAATAATTTATGCCGAGTGAAGAACTTTATTTACAAGATATTGTTAAGTCAATCGATGACATTGGACGCTTTTTGGACGGAACTGACGAAGCCAAATTTTTGGCTGATGAAATTTTGCAAAATGCAGTTTTAATGAAACTCGTTTATTATCGGCGAGGCGGCGGCAAGAATATCAAACGAAACTCGTTCGCGTTATCCTGAAATAGAATGGAAATCAATAATCGGCTTTCGCAACATTTCAGTTCATGCTTATTTTTCCGTCAAATGGAGCATCATTTGGGAAACTGCCGTAAATGACTTAAAGACTTTGCGTGAAACAGTTATAAAAATTCTCGAAACCGAATTTCCCGATTTCGAGTTGAGAAAAAATCAGTAAATGGAAATTATCAACCGCAAACAACGAATTGCATCTTTGACGCGCAAATTACGGCGTGAAAATAAAACTATCGGTTTCGTGCCGACGATGGGCGCACTTCACGAAGGACATTTGTCGCTCGTCAAAGAAGCGCGGCAAATGTGCGATGTCGTAATCGTTTCGATCTTTGTCAATCCGACGCAGTTTAACGATAAAACCGATCTCGATAAATATCCGCGCGATCTGGCGGGTGATGCTTCAATGTTGGCTGAGTATCAGGTCGATTACGTTTTTGCGCCTGATAAAAACGAAATTTACGGCGAGAATTTTTCGACTTACGTTTACGTAGAAAATTTGACCGAAACTCTCGAAGGCGCGTCGCGTCCCGGACATTTTCGCGGCGTGGCAACGGTTGTGACAATTTTATTTAATACGATTCGTCCCGATTTTGCTTTTTTCGGACAAAAAGATGCACAGCAAGTTGCAGTTATCAAAAGACTTACGAAAGATTTGGGTTTTGACACGGAAATTGTTGTGCAGCCGACGGTTCGCGAAGAATCAGGATTGGCAATGTCGTCGCGAAATTTGCTTTTATCGGAAGAAGAACGAGCCAAAGCTTCGATAATTTTCAAAGGTTTGCGCGAAGCGAAGATCGCTTTCCGAAACGGTGAACGAAATGCTTCAAATTTGGCTGAAATTGTGCGTCAAATGGTTGAAAGCGAACCGCTTGCGTTGGTCGATTATATCGCTGTCGTAAATAACGAAACGCTCGAATCTGTCGATAAAATCGAGGAAAACGAGGTTTTAATTGCGGTTGCCGTTAATTTCGGAAAAATCCGTTTAATCGACAACATCGTGCTCAACAAAAGACAGTAAATTGGTATCAAAGTTGCATCAAAGTTAGTGCCGAAAGAAAAACGGCTTTAACAAAAATATGAAAAACATTAAAATCATTTTCGCGGCATTAAGTCTTGTAATTGCATTTGCTTTCAGTGTTTCGGCGCAAAGCGTTTCATTTACTTCGCTCGGCGGCGAAAAGATCGATCTGGCTTCGCAGAAAGGAAAAGTCGTCGTTTTAGCGATCGGTGCAAGCTGGCTTCCGCTTTCAAAAGATCAAGCCACGGCGATCAATAAACTTTCGCGTAAATACAACGCAAAGGATGTTTCGATTTACTTTATCGCAACCGATTCGTCTTCGGCAAAATCGAAAAATTATGCGTCGGACGATCAAATTCAAAAATTTGCCGATACGAACAAACTGACAATTTCGGTTTTGCGCGATTCGGACGGCGTGCAATCGATCAAAAAATACAAGATCGATCAGCTTCCGGCGTTTATCATTCTCGATAAAGAAGGCGTTTTGGCAGACGGACCGTTTACCGGAATTGATCCCAAAACAGATATTTCCGTTCTGCTTTCACAAAAGATCGATAAACTTTTATAATCAATTTATTCATCACTCTCTTGCAGCGAGTCTTTCAAAAAGGCTCGCTTTTTTTTATTCGATATTTTTCTTAAACACTTCATAAACAAGACTTATCGGCAAACCGACGACGTTCCAATAATCGCCCTCGATCTTTTCAATGAAAAGCGCGGCTTGCGCTTGTACGGCGTAAGCTCCGGCTTTGTCGAGCGGATCGCCTTCGAGCACGAGAAATTCGATTTCTTCATCGTTCATTTCAACGAATTTAACTTTCGTTCTTTGCAGATCGACTGTTGTTTTTACAACTTCGTTTTCTTCTTTGTGAACAATCGCAATTCCCGTCAAAACTTCGTGCCAATTTCCTGCAAGCATTCTGATCATTCGTCTTGCGTCGTCGAGATCGACGGGTTTGGCGATGATTTGTTCGTCAATTACGACGGTTGTGTCTGCACCTAAAACGAAGCCGTTTTCATACTTTTTCGCGACGGCTTCGGATTTTTCACGCGCCAATCTTTGCACGTAATCTTCGGGCGTTTCGTTTTCAAATTCGGTTTCGTCGATGTCGGCGACGTCTTTCGTAAATTCCCAGCCGACCGAAGTCAGAATTTCCGAACGGCGCGGACTGCCCGATGCAAGAATCAATTTTGGAAGTTTAATCATTGAATATTTAACACTTAACCTTTAAGATTTAATTTCAGTTTTTTATGATAAATGATAAATGCTGATTGACCAATGAACGAACTTTTTCGCGCTTTGCCCGCGCTGCTGAAAGAATTTGAAGATAACGAATCCGTGCGCGAAGCCGTCGTTTTCGCGGCTTGGCGCAAAATTGCGGGCGATATGCTGCGCGATCACGCCGTCCCGTTTCATTTGGTTCAAAAACGCTTGATAATCGCCGTTTCGAGCGAAACTTGGCGCAAGCATCTCGAACATCTTTCGGGGCAAATGATCTTTAAGATAAACTCGAAACTCGGCGCGGCGTTGGTGACATTTATCGAATTCCGCGTTGATGAAGAAGTTGTAAAAAAAGAACGCGCCGAATTTCGTAAACTGCAAAGCGGAAATATTTCCGACGAGCAAGCCTTGAATCACATTACCCCGAAAATGCGGCATTCGGCTGATGCGATCAAAGACGATCATTTGCGTTATCAATTTTTGCTTGCCGCCGGAAGCTGTCTTGAAAGAAAACGGCAGCAGATAAAAAAACAAAAAGAGGAATTTTAGTTTATCAAAACCTTATTTTCTAGAAATTTATGGACGTTAGACAAGTAGCAAAATTGGCACATTTGGAAATTTCCGACGAAGAAGTCGAACTTTATACGCCGCAGATGAAAAATATCGTCGCGTATGTTGAACAATTGAACGAACTCGACACCGAAAATGTCGAACCGATGCTCGGCGGATTGACGGCGGAAGGCGCGGTGACAGATACGCGCCGCGAAGACGTTCCGCACGAATCGCTCGGACAGAAAAACGCTTTGAAGGAAGCTCCGTCGGGTGTTGAAGGTCATTTCCAAGTTCCGAAAGTTCTTTAATGCAATGAAATATTCAAAATTTAAAATTCAAAATTGGAGTCTTACTTTTTGCATTTTTAATTTTGCATTTTTAATTTCTTCGTGCGGAAGCGTTCCGAATCTCGAAACGCCCGAATGCATGGAATCGCGGCAAACCGTTAAAAAGCTGTATTCAAATCATTTCGGAAACGATCTGAAGCCTTCGGCGGAAAAAACGAAATCGCTCGAAATGTTTCTGAGCAAAGAACTTGCGGCGAAATTGAACGCTTCAAACGAAACGGCGGCTGATTATTTTACGCAGACCGAAGATTATCCGAAAGCGTTTCGCATCGGCGGTTGCGAAACCGTTTCGACCGATAAAACAAACTTTGAAATCCTTCTGTTTTGGCGCGACGATAAAAGAATGGAAGAGCAAAAAATAAAGGTCGAAGCCGTGAAGGAAAACGGAAATTGGCTGGTGAATAAAGTTTGGAAATAACATTTTTAGTTGATTTATACGAACATTTGAACATTTTTTATGACGATTCGAGAAAACATCGAAAAAACTTTAGATAACGCCGAAAAGTTGAACGGCGAACTCAACTCTTTTCTTTCGATCGAGCGCGAATATGCTTTGAACCGCGCGATGGAAGTTGAAAATCTGTCTGACGACGCGAAACTCAAAGGCTTTGCGATCGCGATCAAAGACAACATTTGCACGAAAGATATGCAGACGACGTGCGGTTCGCACATTCTGCACAATTACAAAGCGCATTACGACGCGACGGCGGTTCAGCGTTTGAAAGAATCGGGCGCGATCATCGTCGGCAAGGCGAATATGGACGAATTTGCGATGGGTTCGTCGAATGAATCTTCGGCGTTCGGCAATGTGAAAAATCCTTGGGATTTGGAACGCGTTCCGGGCGGAAGCTCGGGCGGTTCGGCGGTTGCTGTCGCTTCGGGCGTTGTTCGCGCAAGTTTGGGTTCGGAAACGGGCGGTTCGGTTCGTCAACCGGCTTCGCTGTGCGGCATCGCGGGTTTGAAGCCGACTTACGGCAGAATTTCGCGTTTCGGACTCGTCGCGTTTGCTTCGTCGCTCGATAACATCGGGATTTTCGGGCAGACTTCGCAGGATATTGCACGGGTTTTGGGCGTGATCGCCGGACGAGATAAGAACGATTCGACGACGGCGGACGTTGCCGTTCCCGATTATCTCGAAACGATTTCCGACGACATCAAAGGCAAACGCATCGGCGTTCCGCGTGCGCTTTTCGGTGAAGGTTTGGACGCGGACGTGCGCGATGCGGTTGAAAATTCGATCGAGAATTATCGTAAATTAGGCGCGGAGATCGTCGATGTCGAATTGCCGCACGCGAAATACGGCATCGCGGTTTATTACATCATCGCAACGGCGGAGGCTTCGTCGAATCTGGCGCGGTTTGACGGCGTTCGTTACGGTTTTCGGGCGGAAGGTTCGCACGAATTGCGCGAAATGTATCGCAAGACGCGCGAAGAAGGTTTCGGCGCGGAAGTTAAAAGGCGAATTATGCTCGGCACATACGTTTTGTCGAGCGGTTATTACGACGCTTATTATTCGAAGGCGCAAAAGGTTCGTGCGCTCGTCAAACGCGATTATCAAACGGCTTTCGAAAAGTGTGACGCGATCTTAACGCCGACTTCGCCGTCGGTCGCCTTCAAGCTCGGCGAGAAATCGGACGATCCGCTGGCGATGTATCTGAGCGATATTTACACGGTTTCGGCAAATCTCGCGGGCATTCCGGGCATTTCGATTCCCTGCGGGCTTTCAAGCGAAAATCTGCCGATCGGTTTGCAGTTGGTCGGCAATTTCTGGTCGGAAGCGACGCTTCTTAATCTTGCAAACATCTACGAAAGCGAATTTCCGCTCGGTGCAAAACCGAAGGTTTTTGTCGGCTAAAGACAATTTTTATCAAATATTAAAAGACGGCTCGATTTTTTGATCGGCTGTCTTTTTTATTGCCTTCGAATGACGGCTAAACTTCCGTGGCGAACGGTCACTTGTATTTGGCGGACGCTTACTTGTATAAGAAAGTCGGTTACTTGTATGAGAAGAACGGTCACTTGTATAAGAAAGTTGCTTGGTTGTATGAGAAGAACGCTCACTTGTATTCGGCGGACGCAAGGTTGTATGAGAAGAACGGTCACTTGTAAACGAAGAACGGCTACTTGTATGAGAAGAACGCTTACTTGTATAAGAAGAACGTAAGTTTGTATTTTTCGAACTTTGTTCGCGGTTCGCGTTTGTTCGATTATGATTCTCGTTTGTTTTGTTGAATTGCTATGTTTGGCAAGATTAATGATTCAAGGCATTTTGAGCGTGTAGTTTTTTTAATCATGCGGGTAAAAACCTTTGTAAATCAAATAAAATCCGCCAATCATTACGAGGAAATTTGTTGTTAAAGCGGCATTTGCTTCGTTTGAACCGCTCAAATACAGCGGTGTATTTGCGACGCAAGTCAAAACTAACACAAGCCCGATAATTATTTTCCACATAACTCTTTTCGGTTTCATAATTTCAGAAATTATAACCGATTTCAGATATAAGCGATATAAAATAGCGAATTAAACGGAGCGCGGGCATCCCTGCCTGCCCGTCGTTCGAGGTTTTACGAAGAACGGCGATACGTTTAGCGATTCTGACTTCAAAGTGACTGACGGCGTGTGAGCATTCTTGCAAAGCCGCGAATGCTCGATGCAGGCAGGGATGCCTGCGCTCCAATTTTGAGCGTTTTCAAAATCATTCGGCAGTTGAAATATTAAAGTCGAACATAAAAAAAACGACAGCCTTTCAGCCATCGTTTTTATATTTTCTTTATAAACTTTTCGTTACATTTGGAGCAATGAAATTTCGTCGCCTTGGCTTAGAAAATTCATATTGCTTTCGGGCAAAATTCTCTGCCAGCGGTTGCGGTCGTCGAGGATTTTGTCGATCTCGTGGTTCGGAATCGGGCGCGAGAAAAGGAAGCCTTGACCGTATTCACAACCCAAAACCCGCAACTGATGAAGTTGATGAATACTTTCGATGCCCTCGGCGACGACGCTGAGTTTCAAGGTTTTCGCTAAAGAAATGATTGTTCTTACGATCTCGCCGTTTTCCGTGCCTTCTTCCATCGTGCTCACGAACGAACGGTCAACTTTGAGCATATCGATCGGGAAACGGTGCAGATAGCTGAGTGAAGAATAACCCGTTCCGAAGTCGTCGATCGAAAGCTGAACGCCCAAGCCGCGAAGCTGTTTGAGCATTTCGATGGCGGTTTCGGCGTTGTCCATCACCGCGCTTTCGGTCAATTCGAGCTTGACGCATTTCGGATTGATCTTCGTTTCTTCGAGAATGGTTTTAACTTGTTCGACCAGATCGGGACGCGCAAAATGTTTGCCGGAAAGATTGACGCTGATCATCAAAAGTGCGTTCAGCGGATTTCGCTGCTGCCATTTGACGAGCTGACGGCAGGATTCGCGCAAAATCCAAAGCGTCATCGGAATAATCAAACCCGTCTCTTCGCTGACCGGAATAAATTCGCCCGGCGGAACGATGCCTCTCTGCGGATGACTCCAGCGCATCAAGGCTTCAAAACCGCGAAGCTGCATATTTTTAAGATCGATGATCGGCTGATAATAAACGAGCAGTTCGTCGCGTTCGATGGCGTGGCGCAGATCGGTTTCGAGCTGCAGCAGCGTGACGGCGCGCGCGTGCATCGTCGGGTTGAAAATCTCGTAGGTATGTTTGCTTTCCTTCGCGTGATACATCGCAATATCCGCGTCGCGCAAAACGTCTTCGGCTTGTTTGTAAAGCGCGTTGCCGAAAGCGATACCGATCGAAACGCTCGTAAAAATCTGTCTGCCTTCGATCGTAAAAGGTGCGGAAATCTTGTTTTTGATGAGGTCGGCAAAGTTTGCGGCATCTTCCGCGCCGTTGATCTTGCTCAAAATGATCGCAAATTCGTCGCCGCTGAAACGCGCCACCAAATCCTTTTTACCGACCAGATTGGTTAAACGGTTAGCTACGTGCAAAATCAATTGATCGCCGACCGAATGACCGAGGCTCTCGTTGATCGTTTTGAAACGGTTCAAATCTAAAAACAAAACCGCGAAACGATATTGCGGATTATGTTTGGCTTTTTCGATCTGAAAAGAAAGCGTTTCGATGAATTTGTTGCGGTTCGGAAGGTCTGTCAGTGTGTCGTGATAAGCGGCGTGGCGAAATCTTTCGCGGCTTTCGCGTAAAGCTTCGCTCGTTTTTTCCTGTTCGGCGATGTGATGCTGAAGTTCTTCGACGTGTTTTTCGGCTTGCTCGGCGCGTTCGCGCTCGGCTTGTTCGGCAAGCGCGGCGGTTGATTTTACGTCTTCGACATAACGCCGATACGTCATAAACAACAGCGACGCAAAACCGATGACGACCGCAAACAAGACCATATCGATCTGATGCAAAGCCTTCACGCTGATGCCCGCAAAGCCTGCGCCTGCTACATAAATGACGAGCGCGTTCAAACAATATTCATTCCAAACCTGCCAGAGAGTTTTTTCGCTTTTGATCGAAATAAAGATCGAAACGCAGACCGAATTTACGAGAAACTGGCAAAGAGCCATTCCCGTCAGCATTAAAATGAACTGCGAATCTCCTAAACCCTCAATGGTTTGAACGGGTGCAGAAAAGATTAATTGGAGAGCCTGTGAAGTAATAAATGTTGTAGTGACGGCAATAACGATATTTAGAATGATCGTTTTCGGTTTGATGGAAATCCCTTTGTTTCTGAAATTGAGCGAGGTAAAAAGAGATTCGAGCGCAGAAATGAGAATCGCCGTTTCGCTTCCGTAAATCAGCATCGAAAGGAAAACCAAAGCATCTGAAATCGTCAGGTGTATTTTCGTGCGCGGCAATTGAATCCGCAGATACGAACTGAAAAACACCGTCACGACCGACAAGGCGATCATTCCGGTATTGATTTTATCCGGCTGAAAATTGTATCCCGTGTAACACAGGACAATTATCCCAATCGGAATCATTAGATATGAATACAGATTTATTTTGCTCTCTTTGTTTTCCACCCTAGCTATTTTTTGGGAATTGCGGTTATTTTTTGGATTTGTAAGTCGGGGCAATTCTGACCATTAACGGTTCAGCTTTAAATATTATATGCATAACATTCGTTATTTGCCAACAAAAAAGTTAAAAATGTTTTTATTTCCCAAATTACATAAAAC
>DAITPE010000041.1:0-16197 GCA_036833775.1 Pyrinomonadaceae bacterium
AAATCCATACATCGAACCGCTCGTATCAACGACAAAAACGATCTCTTTCGGCGTTATATCTTCCGTCGAAAATTTGTCGGGAGGCTGTAAAACCAGCGAAAAATATCCTCCGCGTTTATCACGATGCGTTAAAACTGCGTCTTCGATCTTTTTGCCCGTCACATCGAAACGCAAGATAAAATCTTTGTTCGGAATCGTCGTTTCATTTTTCAAAACGACTTTTGCAGAATTTGCGCTCAAATTCGTCGTTGTAATTTCGTGCGAAGCCGAGCGGATTTCTTCGACCGGAACGCCTGCATTTAAGTTTACTTCGATCGAAATATTGTGTCCGGCACGCGTTTTTGCAATCGGCGGCGAGATTTTTTTCGCATCCGAAGTTTTCACGGAATTTGGAATATAACGCGGACCGACGACCATCGGAAAAACGAATTCGTAAACGCCGTCTTCATATTTCAATGTCTCGACATAAGAAATCTCGATCGAAATCTTTTCATTCGGCAAGATATTTGCCACCGATTGCGTAAAAATATTCGGGCGTTCCTGATTTAAAAGACTCGCCGTTTTGCCTTCCGATTTCGCCGTTTCATAAACTTTTCGCGCTTCCTCTTTTTTCAAGATTTTGCCACGAATCGTGCGCGTCCCGATCTTCATCGTCATCTCATCAACCGCCGAATTTTGCGACAAAGGAAATGTATAAACCGCTTCGATCGGCTGGCTGAAATTGTTTTCAAATTCCTGCGTGACGGTGACGCGTGCCAGAAAACCGCTGATTTCCGTCTCGACTTTGGTATTTTTGAGCGGACACGCGCCTAACTCTTTACCTTTGTTTCCAAATGCATACAGCGATCCCTGCGTCGGCTCTTGTGCGAAAACGGAAATCGAAAACAGCAATATCAATAGCAAAAACGTAATTTTTTGCATAACTTTCTCCTGAATTTTGTTTTGAACCAAAAACGCGTCTTTTCTGCTTAGACACCGCAAATCGGGAAAAAGTTCCCCGATTGCGAAAAAGAATTATTTCAATTTCTGAAATTTCAAAGACAGTCAAAATATAACCTCAACCAAATCTTCCGACTTCCTAGACTTCCTAGACTTCCTAGACTTAAAATTTAGATATGTCGGACGAAAACGATTTGCAGAATCACAAAAAACAGATTTCTTTCACGGGTTTAGCACGAAAATTGACCAGACTTTCGAGCGAACAAAAACGCGCCGCGCTTGAATCGAGTGCGAGTTTGGCGGGCGTAAGTTTGCGCGTCAGCCGTGAATTTGTCGAAGCCGTTCCGAAAGCCGCGAAGATTTTAACTGCCGACGATCTGCGAAATTGGGCGGAGTTAGGCAGACGCTTGGCAATGGGAAATGCCGATCAAGGCGCGAAATTTTTTATGGACGGCGTTGCGGGTTTGAAATTCGTTCCCGAAAATGCGCGTCCGCTCGTTTTTCAGATTTGTACGCGCCAACTCGTTCTTTCGAGTTCAATCGCGCTCGAAACTTTTGAACTCATTCCAAAACTCGCCAAAGAGATCAAAGACGACGAACTTTTGACCGATCTTTTGAAATTGGCTGCGGAAGTTGCGAATCGTTCGGCAAAACACAGTTCTGATTTTCTGCAAAGATCGCCGCAAGTTTGCGAAGCTTTGAAAACATTCGGTGACGATAAAAATAAAGTCGCCAAATCGATCGTTACATTAGCGTCAAATTTTGCCAACCGAACCGGCGGAATGACAGCCGATCTTTGGACGACTTTGCCCGAAGCATTAAAGAAAATTTCGGCTGAAAACGCGATTCGTTTAGCTGAAAAAGCTCGTGAATTCTTGGAATTCGGCGGCAGCGTCACACTTCATTTCGTCGCTTCGGGCGCAGACGTTTTACAGAAAACCGACAAAGTTTTTGAAGATTGGTGCGACGTTGCGCGGATCATTGCCAAAAACGGAAATGCGATATTAATTGCATTTTTACGCGCCACGCCGAAGTTTTTCGCGCAGATTCAAACATTAAAAAAGAACAAAGAAATCGTTGCAATCGCCGAAAAAGTTTTGAAACTTGTCGCTGAAATCGGCGAAAAAGATGGAGAAAGTGCGCTTGCGGCTTTTCGTTCGTCGGCGCAAGCACTCAAAAAAGTTTCGCTCGAACAATTTGAAGAATGGGTTGAAACGGGTTTGGTCGAGAAGGAAAACGCGACGGCGAAAGCGCGGAAAAGTTATTTTGCGCTCGAAACGCGTCAATCGAACGAAATGCTTCAGGAAGCCGAAGAAGGTTTGCCGCTCGAAAAAGTTCAGACCGTTTTGCGCATTTACATCGAAGGTTTGACCGGAAAAGAAGTCGAGATTGCACCGCTTTCGGCGATGCCGCAAGAATCCAGAATCGGCGACGGAAAAACGATCTATTTGCCGTCAAATGTGAAAGAATTCGATTCGGACGAGATGGATTTTCGGCTTTACAAAGTTCTCGCCGCACACGGCGCAGGACAAATCGAATTCGGAACTTTTGCAAAAGACACGAAAGATTTGAAAGCCGCTTTTGCCGAACTCAACGAACTTTACGCCGCAACTGCCGATGAAATCGACGCATTTTCGCTTGCCGGCTACATCGAAGACGTACAGAAAGGCGAAAAGGCTTTGTCCGATGAAGAGATCAAAGCCGAGATCAAAAAGCGTCTGAAAAAACTGCCGAAAAATTCTGATTACCGCGCGGTTTTGCAGATTTTTCCCGAACCGCGCCTTGCAAAAAAGATTTTCGGAACGATGGAAAATGCGCGAATCGACGCGGCTTTGCGCCGAACTTATCGCGGTTTGCGGAAAGATTTGGACTTGATGCAGAAATTTTTGCGCGAAAAACGTCCGTTCATTTTCGACGTTCCGATGAATCAAGTTCCGTTCGAGCTTTTGTTTCAAATCACGCTCTGCGGCGGCGCGACCGACGATGCGAAACAATTTTACGGGCAGATCGTTTCGGAAATTGAAACCGTGATCGAAAATTATCTGGCGATCAAAGAAGCGACCGTTGCCGATTCGGTAATGGCGACGAGCCGCGTTTATCAGCTTTTTCAAAACATCACGCCCGAAGAAACGCAGTCGCAGGAATCGGAAGAAAACGAGCAGAAAGGCGAATACGCTTACGAAGACAAAAACGCCGAAGAATCCGTTTTGGAAAATCAGGTCAAGCGCGAAGAAAAACCGAAAAAGATGCAGGACATCAAGGATTTGTTCAATGCTTGGAATAATTTAGACGAAGACGAAGACGAACCCGATGATCTGCAAGGCGCGGAAGCTTGGGCAAACAACGAAATGCCCGAACAGCCTTTGGAAACAGGCGATTTAGCGTTTGCTTATGACGAATGGGACCGCGAATTAAACGATTACCGCGTCGGTTGGAGCCGCGTGATCGAAAAGAAAGTCCGTCAAGGCGACCGTAATTTTGTCGAACTTGCACGTTCGCGCTATCGCGGCGTAATTTCTTCGATTCGTCATCAATTCCAACTGATGAAACCCGAAAATCTGACGCGCATCAACCGCGAATTCGACGGCGAAGATTACGATTTAAATGCATTGGTCGAATACGTCGTGGACAAACGCGCCGACGGTCAGCCGTCTGAAAATATTTACACGAAAAGACTTAGAAAACAGCGCGATGTTGCCGTGTCCTTGCTTTTGGATCAATCTTCATCGACGGCGCGGACAATTACCAGAAATCCGCTTCAGCCTTACACGCATCCGGGCAGACGAATCATCGAAATCGAAAAAGAAGGTTTGGTTTTGATGAGCGAAGCACTCGAAGCCGTCGGCGACGTTTATTCGATCAACGGTTTTACGTCCGAAGGCAGACGCAACGTGAAATTCTACGTCGTCAAAGATTTCGCCGAAAAATATTCCGAAGAGATTGAACGACGAATCGGCGGAATCACTTTCCAAAACAACACACGAATGGGCGCGGCAATCCGTCACGCCGCCGCCAAACTGAAACGTCAGGAATCGCGCACGAAATTGCTGATAATCTTAACCGACGGCAGACCTTACGACCACGATTACGGCGACGCACGATACGCGAGAGAAGACGTGCGCGAAGCCTTGACCGAAGCAAAAATGCAAGGAATCACGCCTTTCTGCATCACGATCGACCGCGAAAGCGAATCCGAATTAAAAGATTTATACGGCAATGTCGGCTACACGATCATCGACGACGTGCTGAGTTTGCCCGAAAGAATGCCGAATATTTATCGACGTTTGACGAGTTAAGTTTATGCTAAAATCGCTTTTAATATAAATCGATTATGGGTTCGCGGTTGCAGGAAAAAATTGATGCGATTAAGAAGACTTTAAGAGATGAAAATGATTTTCATCCGCTTTTATGTTTCGACGAACATCCGCCGCAGTTTGAAGTCGAGCTGTCTGACGATTATAAAAGTGGTATGGAAACATTGCTCCAATTTATCAAACACCGCGATTTTTTGGCTAAGGAATTGGCAAATTTTTCGTTTGAAGACATTACTGAAGCAAGACAAACTCTCAAGACACTTAACAAAAAAATAGAAAAACTCGAAACAATACTCGGAAAAGAATACGACGAACTTGTTAAAGATCAACGGCATAAGCAGGAATTACATGAAGCGACATGGCTGCAAGATCAGATCAGCCGCGAGCATTTTATAATGGTCAAACATCTCAAACCGCACATTTTTGAAGAGTTTAAGAAATTCGTGTTTAACTCTATGAGCGATGAAGAAATCATCGAAGAATTAAAGATAATCAAACGTCTCGAAAAAACGAAACTCGAAGCCATTCTCGCCGCCGACATTTGCGAACCCGAATTTGTTAATCCGCATATCAGACGGCAAAGCCCGTACGATTTATACAACAGATATACGCTTTATCTCACAGATGAAGCTTACGAAACCGACGATTATTTCAAGCAAGCCTATGAAACCATCAAAAACGGTGAAGAGGCGAAACGTCGATTTGCAATGGAAATATCAAGAGTTTTACCGACCGCTCGTCTTCGTTTTGATAAAGAGGCTCGGAGTCTCGAAGCAAAACTCAGAAAACTTTGCCGTCATTTGTGCGATTACTCAAGAGAAAAAGTAAGAATCGGTAAATTTCAAGAGCGTTCCGACGCAGATGAGAAAAAGATCGCGGATCACATCAGGTATCTTGAACTTTGGCGGATTGATATTTTTGTTTATACAAAACATAAAAAGCCGCATCTTCTCGAAGACTTAAAGAAGCTCGCTTTCAGAAATAAGACTGAAAAAGAGATCGAAGAGTTTTACGAAAAGGCAAAAGAATGTGAAGAAAAGGGATTAGAAATAATTATCCGAGCTGTCGAAAACGAAATTCATTGAGATTTTTTATGTCGCTTCTATTTCTTTTTTATTTTTATCTTTTTTTATCTTTTCACGAAAGAGTGTCACCTATTGATGAGATTAGGACAAATTATTTTTCGTCTTCCCAGCGTTTAAAGAATTGTTTACAGCCCACGAATTCCCATTTCGGATTTTCGCTCACTGCGACGATCGGAGTTTCTACTAAACATTTGCTTTGTTTGTATTTTTTACCGTCAAATTTATAAGTTTCGTAAGATGTGTCTGAAGCAGTTAAATGACCTTTCAGCAAAATGTCGGGAAATCCGTTTGTTTTAGAGTTCTTGATTTGAGTTCCAAATTTTTCTAACTCATTATAGTCGGTCGCATAAAGTAATTTTTTGTAGCCTTTCTTATCTTTTGCAAAAATCCAAAAAGCACAATTGCCGACGGCAGAACATAAATTATTTTTTCCGCTCAGAAAAATTTCCGTTTTTCCGTCTCGATTCAAATCAATTTCTTTGATTTCCAAAAGTTCTTCGCAATTTAAACTATCCGCTGTGATCGGATTCCATTCCTTAAAGTCGCGGTCATTTTGCAGAAAGTTCCAAATCTTAGAAATTTTTGGATTGTTACAAAACGGTTTGGTCGGAGTTTCCTTTTTTTCGCTTGCTGAAACAGTATTTATCCAAGGTTTTTCCCAAGGCTTTTTTTGTTCGGCATTTTGAGAATTATTTTGAGCAATATAATTTTTCGGAGAATTATCTTTCGATTTCCAATAAATATTCAAAGCTATAAATGAACCAATTGTAAAAGTTATCAGAGCAATCAGAAAATAAATTGTGAAACGGCGCATATATTAAACCTCAATTATGTGAAGATTACCTAAAATCAATAAGAAAAACAATACTTTTTTTCGTAGCTGTTATGGTTGAAATTATATGATAGATTTTTACTTTGGATTTTAATTTTAAATTGATGAACGAACCTTTTTATTTAATTGAACCGACGGCGGAGAAAGTTCCGGTTGTCTTGAGCGTTCCGCATTCGGGCGTTGAATTTCCCGATGAGATAAAGGCGCATTACCGCGCCGAATTGATCGCGCAGCCTGACGATACGGATTGGTTCGTTCACGAGCTTTATAATTTTGCGCCGTTGCTCGGCATTACGGTCATTCACGCGAAATACAGCCGTTGGGTGATCGATTTGAACCGCGATCCGCAAAGCAAACCGCTTTACACGGACGGACGAATTATTACCGAACTCGTGCCGAAAACCGATTTTTACGGCAATGAACTTTATATTGATAAAAAATTCGTGCCTGACGATGCGGAAATAGAAAGGCGTTTGGAGCTTTATTATTGGACGTATTACCGCAAAATCGAAAACCTTTTAGCGGAACGCATTTCTCAATTCGGACATGTTTTGCTTTGGGATGCACATTCGATTCGCCGTTTTGTGCCGACAATTCAAGGCGAACCTTTTCCCGATCTGATTTTGGGCGACAACGACGAAAAATCCGCATCGAAAGAGTTGATCGAGATTGCTTTGAAAAATCTGAAAAACGGCAAATACGGCGTAAATCACAATTTCCCTTTCAAAGGCGGACACATCACGCGTTATTTCGGAAAACCCGAAAAAAACATTCACGCTTTGCAGCTCGAAATGGCGAAAACAAATTATATGGACAACGACGAATTGACGTTTAATGAAGAACGCGCCGACGAAATGCGAAAAGTTTTGCGTCCGACTTTTGAAAAATTGATCGAATATTTGAAAACTCACCACAGAGACACGGAGAACACAGGGTTATCAGGGAAAGTTTAATTTTCGGGAAACATTTTAATTTTCTCTGTGTTCTCCGTGTCTCTGTGGTGAAAAATTCCTATGAAAACCTATCGTTTCAAAGCGTTGCTTCAAAATCACGGTTGGATTGAAAACGCGAGCGTTTCGCTCGATAAAAACGGCAAAATAATTTCGATTTCGCAAAGTGAAAACGGCGAATTTATTGACGGTTATGCGATCCCGGCTTTTCAAAACGCACATTCGCACGCTTTTCAATATGCGATGGCGGGACTCGCGGAAACTCATTTGAGCGTCGCTGACGATTTTTGGTCTTGGCGCGAAACGATGTATTCGCTTGCCTTAAACTTAAATCCCGAGCAAATAAAAACAATCGCCGCAATGCTTTACGCTGAAATGCTGCGTCACGGATATTCTAATGTCGCCGAATTTCATTACGTTCATCACGACAAAAACGGTGCGTCTTACGCAAACTTAGCCGAAATTGGTGAAGCCTTAATCGAAGCAGCGAAAGAAACGGGAATCAAAATTACATTGATTCCGATCTTTTACCAAAAAGGCGGTTTCGGAATTGAACCAAACGAACGACAACGGCGTTTTATTTCCAAAACTTTCGACGATTACGCCAAAATTTTCGAGGCTTCGGAAAATGCTTGCAAACTTTATGAAAACGCCAACATCGCCGTCGGAATTCATTCGATGCGCGGCGTTGAAACGCAAGATATTTTACGCGCTGTCAATAATTTACCGAATGACGTGCCGTTTCACATACACGTTTCCGAACAAACTAAAGAAGTCGAAGATTGCATAAATTTTTTGGGCAAACGTCCGGTCGAATGGTTGCTTGAAAATGCGGATTTAAATTCGCGGTTTCACCTCGTTCATGCGACGCATTTGACCGCAAACGAAACCGAAAATCTGGCAAAATCAGGCGCGAATGTCGTTTTGTGTCCGACGACCGAAGGAAACTTGGGCGACGGCATTTTTCCGCTGAGAAATTATCAAAATCACGACGGAAATTGGAGCATCGGAACGGACAGTCACGTTTCGCTGAATCCTTTGGAAGAACTGCGTTTGCTCGATTATGGACAGCGTTTGATTACGCATAAACGAAACACTTTCACGGACGAAAAAATTTCCGACAGCGGTTTGTTTGCAATTACGAAAGCGACGATCGCAGGCAGACGCGCGATGAATAATTTTGAAACCGAATTTTTCGCCGTCGGAAAACATTTCGATGCTTGCGTGATAAATGCAAACGAACCTTTAATGGCAAACGTCAAACTCGAAAATCTTGCTTCGACAATAGTTTACACCGCAGACGCTTCTCAAATTTATGGAACTTTCGTAAATGGAAAATTGATTCGCAAAGATGAAAAGTATGAACGAATCAGAGAAAAATTTATCGAAACGGTAAAAGACTTTCGATGAAAAAAGAGGAATAAGCAAACTCAAACTTATTCCTCTTTTTAACTGTAAAAATCTTTACTTTCCGCGTTTTGCCGCAGGTTTTGAGGGAGTTGAAGCATTGCCAATCTTTATCAAGGCGACCGCCGTTTTCGTTTGATTATTCGCTTCGGCAACGGCTTCGGCAAAATATTCGCCTTTGCCGAGTTTTTCGACGCTTGCGCCGTAAACGCCGTCGTTTGCCGCGCCGTCGCCGTGTTTACCGTCATCGAAAAACGCGATTTCCGTAGTTTGCCCGACGATCTTTGCGGTGATTTTCGCATTCAAAACGGGCACGTTGTTTTCCGTCAACTTGGCAATTAAAGGAACTGCGCCGACCGCATTTGCTTTTCCGGCTTCGACCGTAAAACTCGAACTTGCGCCGTTGTTCGTCAATCCCGCAACAAAAACGGTCGTCGGTTGATTTCCGATATTGTCCAGCTTCAACTTCCAAACGCCGTTCGTAACTTTTTTGTTGACAGCGATCGTGCGAAACATTTCCTTCATCGCTTCCATGCCGCCTTTGCTTTCGCCAACGATCGCGCCGTTTGCGTCTTTGAGCGTCGCCGAAACTGAAGGCGTCGCGACCAAAACAATTCCGGCGGCGGAACCGTCGCGGACGGGAATTTCGATTTCCTTTACTTCATTCGCTTTTAATTCGACCTTTTGCCGCGTCGTCACGTTTTCCTGCGAATCGTCTTTTTCGTCCGGTTTTGTTTCGGCGCGTTTGTAAGACGCTTTTTTGAAATAACTGTTGAATCCGTAATCGTCGCGTTTTTGATAAGTTTCATCCGCATTATTCACCAAATTATCGTTTGTGCTATTTTCGATCTGCGCGGTCGTTTGCTCGGTTCGCGCTTTTTTCGGACCGATCGCGAGGCGCGGCATTACGAAGGCTTGAAAATCTTCTTTGCCCGTCAGTTCGATGTGATTGCGAAAAACGTATCGATAATCGGTGTTGTTGTATTTTGCCGACGAAAGCGGAACGACGCCATCGCCCCATTCTCTTTCATCCAGACAAGTTCGCGGCATAAATGTTCCGATCAAAACCGAAAATTTTACGCCTTTTTTGTCCGTGATGCGCGTATTGAAAGCGCGAACGATGATCGGACGAAGCTCGCGCATTGCGTGCATATCGTTCTGGTTAAATTCTTCAAAAAGTCCGTTGACCGTATCGGCGCAAGGGCTTCCCATATTCGGCGTGCCGAGCATTACGAGATGCGAAACTTCCGGTTTTCCGTCGTAAACCTGCGGCATAAATGTATTGATATATTGGCGCGAAATAAGTCCGCCCATCGAATGCGCGACAATATCGACGTGCCACGCGTTGTTTTCTTCACGCGCAAATTTCACTTGTTTCGCGAGTTCCTGCGCGTTTTGATAGACGGTGTTCGTCGCCTTGTAATTTCCGGGAGTTTCGCCCGTGTTCATCTTGCCGTGTTCAGGGTCTGCGCCGACGGCGTAGCCTTTCCACGCAAAACTGTGAGCTTCGCGTAAATATGTCGGATATTCCGCCCACGCGCCCGCATTCGACCACAAACCGTGCGCCATAATGACGGGTTTCGGCAGAATTTTTATTTTTTCAGTAAGCGCGTCGCCGCCTTCGATCTCGGCTTTTATCTCGCGGTTCGGTTTCGCTTTCTGTGCGTCGTCCCACGCAAAACCATTCGTGTCCCATTCGTATTCGACATCGTGCGTTTCGCCCGCTTTGATCATCACGGAAACTGCGCCGTCGGGAAGTAATTCGCCCGAAGTCGCTTCGGTAAATTTAACGGTCGCATAAGCCGTTTCGCCGCTTCCGTTGAAAACTTTCGCTTTTACTTTTACTAAATTTCCGTCAACTGTTCCGCTCAAAGGGTCAACGCCGTGCCAGTTGTTTGCATCGGGAAAAACGTGATGATCGAACGAAATTCCCGCGATTTGCAGCGGCGGCGCACAGCGCGAAAGATTCCAGGTAATCGTGATGGTTTCGTCGCCGCTCGTGCGCGAGAAAGTTCCCGACAGTCGATTGATATTGTCGGGATTGACAGGCATTTCGTCCGTGTAAGTTCCGCCGGGTTTTTCGCCTTTTACTTCGCCGCTGCGCGAAGAATTGAGCGGCGTGTCTTTTCCGCAAGTTCCCGAACAACTGCTTTTCGAACTTTCGTTCATTTGCCCGTCAACCTTCGGATTATCGAGCGAGATTTTATATTTATTTCCTTTGAAACCGAGAAAAACATTCACGTCTGCTTGTCCCTGCGCTTCGACCTTGCGCGTAAAAAGCGATTCACAGCGCACGCGGGTTTTGTCTTGTCCGCCTTTGAGCGTCAATTTGCAGAAATCGTCCTTTTCGGAAACCTTCAAATCGTTGATATTTTCGTTCATCGCGGCGGTCGCTTTGCCGGTAAAATTAAAACTGCCGCCGATCCCGTTGTAATCGTTGTAGATCGAACCCTGCGTCGTGCCGTCGTCGCGGATGACGATGTTCGATGTGTATTCGTAAGTTCGTGTGTAATTCGAACCGTATCTTCCGCTGTATGTCGTCGTAATTTTTCGTGTGTAAGTGACGATTCCCGAATAACCGCCGTTACATTTGTCTTTCTGTCCGCTTGTTTTCTTCTGTGCAAACGCGGACAAACTGCCGAATATGATTGCCGCAAGTATTAAAATCCCGATGCTCTTTTGTTTGAATAATGTTTCACGCATAATTTTGAATTAAAGCCCCTCGGAATTTAACGCGCAGGCAAACAAAATTATGTGTCAGTTTTTCGGGAAGATTTTTTGAAAAAATTCACCGCGTGAAAACTGTAAATTATAGATAAATTTTATAGTTTTTTATTTATTGACGAAAGGACTTTCCGTGTCGAATTTTCGGCGGCTGACGATGAGTTTACTTCCGCGCCAACGTCGTTTTCTAAAACCTAAAAGGTGAAATATCTGCAAAGGAAAAAATCTTGCGACTTTCGTGTTGATCTCGAATGTTTCCGAATCGAATTCTGATTTTTTCACACCCGGCAGAAAACGCATTAAGTTTCCGAACTTCCAACGTCGCAAAAATCCCGAAAGTTTTAACCAAAAAGGCGCAATTTCACGACCTAAGAAAAAACCGTCTTCGCCAAGTTTTTGATAAAGCGGCATTAAGATCAGACCGTTTTCCGCTGATTTTATCACGCCGTTTCGATCGTAAGCCAATATTTCGCCGCGCTTTATAGGTTGAAAATTTTCAAATCCGAGTTCCATTTTGAAATCGTCAAATTCCGTGATCGCGTGGCGATAACGAATCTCGACAATGCGCGGTTTTCCCGTTGCTTCGTGCAGAATTTCCGCGTATTTTTTGAAATCGGGCAAATCTTCCTTCGCCAAAATTCCCGAATTTACGAGCGCAAGCCAAACAAGTGCTTCGTGCGATGCGATCGTTTTTTCCGCATAATGCTGTCCGCCTTCGTAGCCGAGCGTGACCGCGCCGAGGTTGTTTAAATATTCCAAAATCGTGCCGTCGAGCTGTTCTTCGATTCCCAAAAGAAGTGTGATCGGAAATTTCTGCGCGAAATCACGATTACGAAGCGTGTCGCCGACTGTTGCAAACGGAACGCCATCAGCCGAAGTCGAATGCAGATCGAGCGCGTAAACCTCTGATTTTGCGGTTTTTAAGATTTTCTCGAGATGAATTAAAAGTTCGGTTTGTTCGTGATCTTCGGCGCGTTTGGTCGTGATGTGCGAATTCGGACTGTTGTGTTTGACGTTTTCGAGCGTCCAATGGCGATTCAGGTCGGAATCGATAAAACGAATTCCTTTTTCCATCGCGCGCGTGTTTCCCGCCAGAAAAAAAACGCGTCCGCGCAAAACGTGTGCGAACGCAGGTAAGATTTTTGCGATCTTTTGCAAAGCCAACGCGCCCGCCGATTCGTTTCCGTGAACGCTTCCGAAAACGATGAGCGTCGCGCCTGTTTCGTCGCCGACGAATTCACCGATGAGATGCTCGCCTTTTTCGATCTCGACGCGCTTTGCTTCCAATTTTTCGGGTATCGTCAGAATCTGCATTTTCTTAAAATACAAACTTGATTTTACCCGATTTTCAAAGATTGTTTTAACCGCAAAACCGTATAATTCGTTAATTTATACAAAAGATTTATTTACTTTTCGCCGAGCAGATCGAGCTTTTGCATGATCGGTTCGGTCGGCGACCAGAAACGAATCACCCAAAACCATTGCACCGCGCCTAAAACGCTCAAAAAGATCGTGCTGACATAAATCCCTTCGGAAGATGTCGGCGGCATTTCGAGATAATACGCCGCGAGCGTCACAACCGGAACGGCGAAAATACTGCACGGAAGCGAAAGCAGAAACATCAAAATGTTCAGCGCAAGAATCGAATTTTTCAGATTCGGCGATTCAAACCCGAACCACATCAAAGCCAACAAAACCAACGAAATAGACGCGACGACCGACCATAAAATTTTCAGATTCGATTTGTAATTCATATTTTTCCTCCAAAGAAATTTGTAATTCTTTAGACACCGAATCCGTAATTTTGTTCCCGTCAAATTAGAATTTTTTTAAGTCGGCTTGTTTTGAAAAAAAGCACGAACACTTTACCGCTGATAAATTAATTGCTGTTTTTTATTTCCCGAACGCGTGAAAAAACCTGCCGTACTGCCGAGCGCGGCTCCGGCTCCGGCTCCGATCGCCGTTCCGATCGCAACAATAGTTCCTGTTCCATCCGATCCGCCGGTTGCCGCTAAGAGAATCAGGCTTGCGCCCAAACCTGCTCCCGCGCCGACACCTGCGCCGATAAGCGTTCCCTGCAAAGTCTTTCTCGTTCCTTTGCTGAGTTTTGCCGACCAAATCTTTTCGACGCTCGCACGATTAAATGCAACTTCGGAAACTTTTCCGTCGATAGAAGTTTTGACCTTTATTTGAGAAGAATCGGCTTCCGATAAAATGCCGAAAACCGTTTTTTGTTTGTCGGCTTTAACGGCGATTTCGCTGTTTATGCGCGATGAAAGCGCGTTCCAATCGTTCGTCTGTGCCGAAACGGAAGGCACGAAAACATACAAAAATAAAAACACCGCTGATAGGCTGATAATATTTTTCATAATTTTTTAGGGTTTGAAGAAAACTCGGCTAGCATAAATAGTTTCGCTGAAATATACAAAACGATTGTGACAGTTTTTAAAATTGTCACAATCGTTTATTTAATTCGAGCTTTGATTTTCAATACTGATTTTTGGAGATTGAGCGAATTAGACTTTCAAGCCTAATGACTTTATCTGACGATTTTAACAAGCAGTTTGAGCGATAATTCGTTGCAAAATCAAATCTTTATTATTTCTGCTCCGTTATTTCCGCATTCGGGATTTCGTCGATCGAAAGCAATTTTCCCCAATAATCGAATGTGCCGTGAAGATGTTGATTGCCTTGAAAATTCGCCCAATTCTGCGGTGTCAGTTTTATTTTGTAAAGCTTATTTTTTCCGCTCAATTCTTTACATAAAAGATTGTAATTTTCTTTTCTTGCGCCTTCGCGCGTGTGAACATTGTCAACTTTCACGTTCGCCCACTGCGGATTGAAATCGTTTCCCGAAATCGTTTGATCGCCGATCGAAACCCATTTGTCGATCAAATACGTGTAGCGCATTTTATAAACGGGAACGTCTTTGTAGATCGTTTCGGTGCGGTTGCGCGTTTTCGTGACTGATCTATATTTCGTCCGTGTGCAGTATTTATCTTCAAAAAATCCGTTTTTCTTGCTTGTTCGCCCGCAAACGTAGCGTTCCGTTCCGTCGGAAACTCGCTCGGTATAAGTTTCGGGAACGGTGCGCGTTCCGTTCGGAATTTTATCGACGTGATGCAGCGCGGTTTCTTTCGACTGCACACGCGCCGCTTGCGGAACTCCGCCTTCCCAAGCCGTTTCAGTCACGGTTTTATATTCTTCGAGCGTGATCGAACGCTGCCATTCAAGTCCCGAAATCTCCATCTCGACCGGATATTTCAGCGTCGAAAGATACATCAAAACGACGAACAAACCAACGAACAAAACGCCGACCGCGCCGATTCCGGCTAAAATGAATTTCACCAAACGGCTGCTGAAAAACGAAGTTTGCGGTTCTTGTAATTCGGCAAAATTCTGCGCGTTTTGCGCGTTCAGAGCCGCTTCCGACCAATCGTTTACGCCGCGCGTTTCTTCTTCAAGCTGTTTATTTTGTGCCGAACGAATGCTTCCGCATCCCGAACATTGCGTTTGCACCGCCGCACAATTCGTGCCGCAATACAAACAAATCCAATCTGCGCCGGCATTTGCCTGCGCGAGCAATTGTTCGTCGGCAACCGTCACCGCATCGTCATCGAGAAAAAACTCGGTATCTTCGCTGCGCTTTACGCCGCACGACAAACAATTCAAATCACGTCCGCGATTGACCGACGAACATCTTTCACAACGCCATTTTCCTTCGTAAATTGCCATAACTTTCCCTCTTTCTTAATGCGATTTTTTCAGATAAATCGTCTCAAATAATTTACAACTGTTTAAGATTTTCACAAAAAAAAGACGTGCCAGCGACACATCTTTTTCCTAAAATTTTTATCGAAGTGAATTTATTTTATGCGGCTGACCTTGATTTCTTTGCCCGAAGCGTCAACAAATTTCGTGATTACGCCGTATTCGGGAGAAATAAACTGACCTTTTCTGCCTTTTTCTTTCGGATTAAACGTACCGAAAGTCAGAGTTTCCGTGTCGATGACCTGAAAATTTTCCTGATCTTCGCATTTCACACGCGCCCAAAATCCGCTCTTATTGGTCGTAATATTGCATTTAACATCGCCAACCAGATAATCGCCGTCGAGTTTATTCGCGCTGTCGGCTTCTTTCATTTCGGCTTCGGTCAACATTCCGTATTCCAAAATCGCGCCCAAATCTTCCGCGTCGCTGTAAACGATGCTGTCGATTTTCCAAACTTTTGATGCCGTATTTTCTTTGGTCAAAGAAAAAGTGATTTCCTCGTCTTTGCCCATATTTTTGAAACGGACTTTGACGATATTGTTTTCATCGGCTTTTTCGATCACGAAATTTTTGATTTCCGTATCCTGCGCGTAAAAAAGCGGATCGAAATCGAGCGCGCCAACGCCGTCGCCTGCGGTCGTCGCATCTTTCCAGATTAAATCTGCGAGTTCGCGCATAAAATATTTATCGACCAAAGCGCGGCTTTTCTTTTGAAAAAACGGACCTTTACCCGCTTTTTGCACGGCATACAGATTTTTTACGACTTGTTCGGGCGAAACTGCGCCGACTTTTGTTTTTGACTGAGCAAAACACATTGAAACAAACGCCAGAAAACACACGAATAGAACAATTATTTTAATTTTCATATTTTTTATAGTTTCGTCGGTGCTATTAAATTTACGGAAAGAGTTCGGGGGAATAAAAAAGTGTGTTTGAAGTTTAATTAAAAAAAGGGGAAAGAAAGTTTCAACCGTTTTACAGCCGGACTTGACCAAATTATCAACCAACGTCGCGCTAGTCTAGCACAGCACTCAAAATCCGCATAGGAATTTTCGGAAAATCGTATATATAAATTTTCAATTCTCCCCAAAAAAGCAAAACAAAAAATTTATTTAATTTCATTGCTGTTGAGATACTTTTCCAAAACGGTTTCGACATCTTTCGGCGAACCCGTC
>DAITPE010000042.1:0-16158 GCA_036833775.1 Pyrinomonadaceae bacterium
AATTAAGGAAAAAAATAATTCGACCGATATGTCTATTGCGGCATTTTACAGCCGAAGTGTCGAAAACGACCGAAGTTCAGAAATTCATAAAGGGAAGGTAAAAATAATTCAAGCAATGAAAAGGTTTATGTAATTTGACGAGCAGGTTTTTTCGTCTCCGGCAGTAGCTGCAAAGTTACGTTAAGTAAAGTTTTCCTCAAAACTTCCGATCACAGAAATCCTCGCCGCTTCAAACAAATTTGAAGTAAAGGGAAAGGATTACGCGTCGGAAGAATCTTTGTTGGGATACTCAACGAACTTTTAAGGAGACCGAAAATGAAAAAGCTTATCAGCAGATATTTTATAACCAAGTTTTTGATAATTACTTTCGCCGTCAGCGGCATCGGCGTTTTTGCCGCGCAAAATAAATCTATCAGTCGTGCGCTCAATATTGCGCGTCCGAGCGTCCGCGTCGAAATTACGGGAAGCGTAAAACGCAACGACAAAGCCGTTTCGCTCGACAAAACCGATTCCGTCAAAGCCGGAGAAATCTTGGATTGGAATATGAATTCCGTCAACGAAGGCAATGGCGATGCACAAAATTACCGTGTCGTCGGACAAATTCCGAAAGGCACGGTTTTTCTCGTCAGCAGCGCAAAAGGCGAAGAAGTATCACAAATAACATACAGCATCGACGGCGGAAAAACGTTTTCCGCACAGCCTTTGATCGACGAAAAACAACCCGATGGAAGTGTAAAAAAAGTTCCTGCCCCCGTTTCTTTATACACACAGATCAGATTTGAATGGGAAAAACCACTCGTTTCGCAATCGAATTTGAATGCTTCGTATCGCGTGCAGGTGAAATAAAAACGCGTTACGAAACCGATTAAATATATGTGTAGCAACAAGTTCTTTATAAATTTTTTAGCAGCAGCCGACAAAAAAAGCGTTCTCAAAGTCGCGGTTTTTACATTTCTATTCGCATTATTAAATTCAAACGTTTTCGCCCAGCAAACCGCCGGCGGAACGCAAATCCAAAACCAAGCCGCCGCAACTTATTCGGACGCTTCGGGCAACAATTATTCGACCGTTTCAAATACGGTAACTGTCACGGTCGCAAATGTTTCGAGCTTAACGATCACGCCCGACAACGGAAGTGTTTCTTCCGTTGTGCCCGGTCAACAAGACGTGATTTATCCGTTTCGCGTGACGAATACGGGAAACTTTTCCGATCAAGTCAGATTTCTGGCAAACGGAAACAGTATTCAAATTACAGGTTCGGGAACTCTTTCACGCGCCGTCATCGACATTGACGGAAGCGGCACGATCAATGCGGGCGACACGGACATTTTCACAAATAATGCAACCGTAAATTCGGCTTCGATCGCACAAAACGGATATATCGACGTGCTTGTCGAAGTCGATGTCAACAGCAACGCGACTGCCGGAAGTGTGATAAATGTTCAGCTCGGCGATGCGGCAACGGGTTCGCCGACCTACGATAACCAAGCTTCGGACGGTTCGGCGCACGAAGTCCGCACCGTTTCGACCAGTTCGGTCAACGGTTTGCGCGAAGCACGCGGCGATGTTTGGGCGACCGTTGACACGGATGCACAACTCGTTTTGACTTTGACCGCGCCCGCCGGACCGGTTTCGCTCGGCTCGAACATTTCGTATTCGTGGCAGGTTTGCAACACCGGACTTCGCACCGCGCAAAGCGTGACTTTGACAAATGCGCCAGGCGGCTCGAATACGGGAATTTTCATTTTCGCGCCGATCCCGGTCGGAACCGCACTCGCTTCGGGACAAACTTTTCCTGCCGGAACGCTGTATTCGACTTCAGCTTTATCGGTTTCGCCGCTTACCGCAACTTACACAACAACTGCGCCCTCTGATCTTTCGACGGTTCGCCGCATCGCTTTCAATGTCGGTTCGACTTTGGCAATCAGCGCGTGTTCGACATCGATTTCGATGGCAGTCACGATCACGACAAGCGACGCAACGCTCGACATTTACGAAATCGGCGACGTTTTCGCACAAAACACGGTTTCCTCGACGATTACCGATCAATCGGGCGATTCGGTCGCCAACTCGGGCGACGGAAATGCGAACTATGACGAAGGAAATCCGCCGGGAAATACGGACGGAAACGGCGTTCAGCAGCCGACGCTTTTGACGCGTGTCGGTTCGGTTTTGCTCGGACCGCTCAACAGTCCGACTGCGACCGGACCAACTTCAATCAACGACGATTACACGAATCGTTCGACTTCGACGGGAATAGCCGGCGTTGCATTCGGCGGCGTGACAACCGCAAGCGGAACGATCGTTTTCACGAATACGATCAGAAATACCGGAAACGCGAACGACACTTTTGTCATCAGCCGCGAAAGCGCACCGGCAGGGTTTACGGTCGAAATCAGCACGGATAACGGCACGAATTACACGACCGTCACGACAAATACGGTAAACCTCGCCGTTGCATTCAATTCGGACGCAAACATTCTCGTGCGCGTAACGGCTCCGGCAGGAACGAATGTGTTGGCAGCAAATGGTTTTCCCGTCGTTATTCGTGCAACTTCGACGCTGACGAGTTCGGCAAATAACGAAACGATCGATCGTTTATACACAGGCGTTTTGCGGCTCGATAAAACCGCGACGATCATTAATTCGACAGGCATCGGCGGCGCGACCGATCCGGTTCCGGGCGCAGACATCGAATATTCGATCGCTTACCGAAACATTTCTTCAACAGGCGGTTCGGGCAACGCCGAATTAACGATTTCGAGCGTTGTCATTACCGAAAACGGAAGCAATTCACCGAACAATTGGGCAACGACGACCGATCAAATTGTCGGCTCGTCGAGCGACACGCTCGGCGGCACGATCACGGGCGACACGGCAAATTCGACTACGTTGACCGACACGATCACGTCGCTCTCGCCGCAGCAATCGGGAACTTTCAAATTCCGCCGAAGAATTCGTTAAAAGGGAAGTTTTGAACGCGGATTTGGCGAATCAGGCGGATTAAAAAAGATAAATCCATAAATTTAATCAGCAAAAATCCGCCGCATCTGCCGAATCCGCGTTCAAAAAACTGATTCTCAAAAATGCGCCGATTTCATCCCAACAAATCGAAAACTTTACGCCGAACGGTTAAGGATTTTCTGACCGTTTTGGCTTTTATTTGTTTGCTGAATTCGTTTTTACGCGCCTTCGATGATCCTTCAAATCCTGCGGGAACGATCATTTCAAATCGTGCCGAAGCAACTTATACCGACGAAACCGGAACGAATTACAACACCGTTTCGACGACGATTCGCGTAACGGTTGCCGCCGTTCCGTCCGTGACGATTGCGCCCGACGAAACCGCACCGTCCGAAGTTATCGCGCCGAACGACCGTGTGACGCGCGTTTTTCGGCTTTGCAATACGGGCAACATCGCCGATTTTTACATTTCAAAACGCGCCGAAGTTTCCGCACCCGCGCAGATTTCTGCCGTATATTACGACCTCGACAATTCGGGAACAATTACAAACAGCGATGCGCCCGTCATGCTCGATCAAACATTAACGCCGAATCTCGCGCCAGATGCGTGTTTGAATGTTTTGTTCGACATCGAAACGGGAAATATTTCGCCGAACGGACAAATTTTTATAAATTACGAAGCGCAGGCGACACTTGCTTTGCCGAATTCGCGCGAATTTCCGAAAGATTCAGGTACGATCATCAACACGGTCGGCAACGGCGTTGTTTTGACTTCGCCGACGAGTCCAAGCCTTCCGCCTGTCAAATTGGTCGAAAATCAGCCGCGCACGACCGCCGCGCAAGGACAAGTTCTAAATTACAAAATCCGGTTCAAAAATTCGGGTTCGGTCGTTGCACGAAATGTTCGTGTGACGGACGATCTTCCCGCGCAACTTGAATATGTGCCGAACACTTTGCGTTTGAACAATCGAACTTTGACCGACACCGCCGACACCGACGAAGGAACGGCGACGGCAAGCAGATTGGAATTTTTACTGCCGACAATTTTGCCCGAAGCCGTCACGCAGCTCGAATTTCAAGCGCGTCTTTCGGGAACGAATCCGAACGGCGGCGGCGTTGTAAATTTTGCGGTGATTTCGGCGGAAAATGCGCCGACCGTAAATTCGACCGAAGCGGTCGCGGTGATAAATCCGGTCGGCGTCGTTTTTGCGGGAAATTCGGGCGGTTCGGTGCGCGTCGGCGGCGCGAATATCACGATTTCGACCAATGAAAACGGCACGCCCGTCGTTTTTAATCCGAAACTCGGTTACGCCGCAAATCCCGAAAATGCAAATCCTTTTTCGGTAAACGGAAATGGTGAATTCAGCTTTGCGCTGGCGCAAAATCAGATCGGCACAAGCGGAAATCCGGCGCGTTATGTTTTGAACGTTTCCGCGCCGAATTTTCGTCCTCGTCTTTTGGAATTGCTGATCTCGCCGAGCGACGGAAACGGCGGATTTTATAAAGCGAAGATCAATTCGCTCGACGGTCAGGCGGTCGCAATTGCAAACGGATTTTCGTTGACGAGTTCGACGGTTGAAATAGATTCGCTTGCTGCGCTCGTTTTCAATATTCCGCTGTTTGAAGTTTCGACGCTCGAAATCAGCAAAAACGCCGACAAACAATTTGCCGAGATCGGCGACATCGTTTCGTATCGCGTCCAGCTCAGAAACGCTTCGGCTTCGCCTTTGCGCGAAACGATCGTCCGCGATATTTTGCCGAACGGTTTCGTTTACGCAAGCGGAACGGCGGCGATCGAAACGGGTAGAAATAAACAAACGGTCGAACCCGAAATTCAGGGAAATGTTTTGATTTTCCGCATTGGCGAATTATCCGCAGGTGCAAGTGCATCAATCACTTACCGCGTCAGAATCGGTGCAAACGTGGCGGAAGGCGAACATTTCAATTCGGCGCGAGCGGAAGGAATTCAGCCGAACGGCGAAACTGTTTCGACACCTTCGGCGCGGGCTTCCGTAAGAGTTCGTGGCGGCGTTTTTTCGATGCGCCAGATCATTCTCGGACGGGTTTTTGAAGACAAAAACAAAAACGGAAAATTCGACGAAGGCGAACGTGCGGCGAGCGGTGTCAGAATTTATCTGAACAACGGAAATTCGGTCATAACGGACGCAAACGGACAATATAATTTTCCGGCGGTCGAACAAGGTTCGGCGGTGCTTTCGCTCGATCCCGTGACGCTGCCGAAAGATTACGTTTTGCTCGACGACAACAGCAGACGCGACGCGAACAGTTGGACGCGTCTGCTTCGCACACCGCTCGGCGGCGGTTCGCTGCTTCATCAAAATTTCGCGATCGCGCCAAAAACTGCCGAAGCCGAAATCGACGAAAGCTATAAATTTATTGACGTTTCTTCAAAAACTGCGACAAAAATAAACGCGCCGCAAACGAAAACCGAAACTGCGAAAACTGAAATAAACGCGAAAAAATCGACCGAAACTTACACGATCGAAACGAAGGAAAATATCGAAAAGGTCGAAGCGGGCGAGATTTTTGTCGTTTCGCCGAAAGCGGATGAAGTTTTGATGTCGCCTGCGCTTTCGATCTCGGCGCGTGTCGCGAAAGATTGGAAGCTCGAAGCGGAAGTCAACGGCGAAAAGGTTTCTTCCGCGAATATCGGCGAAACGCGCATCGATAACCGCAATCAGATCGCCGTTTTTTCGTTCGTCGGCATCAACGTTCGTCCGGGCGAAAATCTGATTCGCTTGACGGCGATCGGCGCAAACGGCGAACGCGGAAAAACTTCTGAAATCAAAGTTTTCGGGCGCGGCGCAGTCGAAAGATTGGAAATCGTCAATCTGAAAAACGAATCGCAAACCGCTTCGAATCAAACGATTCCTTTAAAAATTCGCGCTTTCGACCGATGGGGAAATCCGGCGGCTGACGGACAAATTTCGGTGCAGACTTCCGCCGGAAAGATCGTTGCGGCAAATGCGGCAGACGAAAACGCGAAACAGCAAACCGTTTCGATCGAAAACGGCGAAGCGAATTTAACTTTGGTCGGAACGGGAACAACGGAAACCTCACATTTGAAAGCAGTTGCGGGAAATCGTGAAACAACTGCCGACGTTCGTTTTTCGGCTGAAATGCGTCCGACTTTGATGGTCGGTCTGGCGGAAATTTCGATCGGCAAAAACGCGCCCGAAATCGTAAATTCGGGCGACGAAGCGAATTGGCGCGGACGCGTCGCGTTTTTCTACAAAGGCAATGTTTTCGGCAAAAATCTGCTCACGTTTTCTTACGATTCGCATCGTCCGCTCAATCGTTTTAACGGGCGCGATCGTTTCGGTTCGTTCGATCCGCTCGAGCGTTCGTATTCGGTTTTTGGCGATTCTTCACAGCGTTTTGAAGATGCGCCGTCGAATTCGAAACTTTACGCGCGGCTCGATCGCGGACTTTCCTATGCGATGTTCGGCGATATGGAAGCCGACCTGAATAATTCGGTTTTGGCAGGTTACAATCGGCATTTGACGGGCGCGAAAATTCATCTCGAAAACGAAAACGGCGATTTCGTTTCGGTCACGGGTGCGCGTCCCGACACGGCTTTTGCGCGTGACGTTTTCGCGGGCGGCGGTTTGAGTTTGATGCGTCTTTCGCACGTCGATATTTTGCCCGGTTCGGAAGTTGTCAGCCTCGAAATCCGCGATCGGCGCAATCCCGAAATCATAGTCAGCCGCGAAAATTTGATTCGTTCAGTCGATTACAATCTCGATTCGCAGACGGGCGAAATCTTCTTTTTGCGACCGATCACGGCGTTCGATTACGGTTTCAATCTGATTCAAATCGTCGCACTTTACGAATATCGTGCGGAAGGCGGCGCAAATTACGTTTATACGGCGCGTGCCAATAAAAACTTCAAAAGCTTAGGTTTACGCCTTGGTGCGTCTTACGTGAATCAACAGCAGGAAACGATCGGCGCGTTTCAGCTTGGCGGAATCGACGCGGAAAAAACGCTCTGGAACGGCGGAAAACTTTCGTTTGAAACGGCATTGAGCCGCGGACGTTTTGCTTCGGGCGTGAACGTTTTCGATTTTTACAACGTGGAAAACGGTTTCGTTGAAAGCGACGCGAGCCGTGCGCGAAACGGCGCAGCTTTCAGCGTTCGGCTCGATCAGCCGTTGCCTTTGCGAAGCCGTTTGAAAGCCGATTTCACGCGCTCGACCGAGAATTTTTACAATCCTTTCGGCGCGACCGTTGCCGCCGGAAATCAGCGCATCAATGCGGCGTTTGAATTTCACCCGACGGCGCAGCGGAATTTTGTTTTCGGCTTTACCGACGAACGCAATAAAACACGCAATGTCAACAATTCGCGGCTCACGTTTTCCGCGCTTTGGTCGGAACAATGGCGCGAAAATTTGCGCACGATCGTCGGTTTCGATCACCGGATTTTTAACGATAATCTGAGCGACCGCGACGTAAATTCAAATCTCGTCACCGCCGGAATCGAATATCGTCCGACCGAAAAACTCGAACTTTCCGTGAAACGCGAGCAAAATCTGACCGAAGCCGACCCGACTTATCCCGATCAGACGACGTTTGCGGCAAATTATCAAATCGAAAAAAACACGAAACTCTTTTTTACACAACGCCTTGCTTCCGCGCCGATCACGCCGATCGGAGATTTTTCGGGAAGCGGTTTTACGGCAACCCGTGCGCGTCACGAAACTGCGATCGGCATCGAAACGAAACTGAAAAATTTCGGTGCGCTCAACGGTCGTTATCAGCTCGAAAACGGAATTAATGGAACGGACAGTTTTGCCGTCGTCGGTTTGCAAAATCGTTGGAATTTGAACAAGGAATTCGGACTCGAAGCAGGATTTGAACGCGGATTTCTGCTGCGCGGCGACGGCGACAGCTTCAACAGTGGAACGCTCGGATTTTCGTGGTCGCCGATCGAAGATTTTCGTGCGACGGTGCGTTACGAACTGCGCGACCGCAACGGTTTCGGGCAAATGTTTACGCTCGGCGCGGCGGGCAAGATCGGCGACAATTGGACGACGCTCGCACGCGGACAATGGGCGCGAAGCAGTTTTGACGGACGCGAAAGCTTTTCGTCAAATATTACGGGCGCAACGGCGTTTCGTCCGCTTCGCTCCGACCGTTACGCGTTTCTTTTCAGCTATAATCAGCGCGAAATTTCGCAGGACGGGCAAACCGTCAACGGCGTTCAGCAAGACGCTTTGCGCGACCGTTATCACACGCTTTCCTACGACGAATTCGTGCAGGTCAGCGACGGATTGGAAGTTTACGGACGTTTTGCGCTTCGTTTTAACGGGAACGGCAATAATTCGACCGAATACGCTTCGGCGTTGACAATGCTCGGACAGCTTCGGGCGCAGCAGAAATTCGGAAAATTTTTCGATCTCGCGGGCGAAGGTCGCTGGCTCAATCAGCCTTCGTCGGCAACTTTCCGCCGTTCGTTCGGCACGGAATTCGGCGTTTGGGCGTTGCCCGATCTGCGTTTCGGTGTCGGCTACAACTTCACGGACAGAGTTTACGCAAACGATACTTATCAAAACAACCGCTTTCAACGCGGAACTTATTTCACCATCACCACTAAACTCTCGAATCTTTTCAATCTTTTCGGAACTTCACGAAACGGTCTGGCAAGCAGTGAAACCGAAGCCGTTCCGAGCGTGAAAATCGCAAACAATCAAGAGAAAAAAGAAGAATAAAAATGCAGACCGAAAGCAAAAATATTCTTAAAATGATTCGGCGAAAATTTGCCGAAGGAATATTTTTGCGCGTTTCTGCATTTTTTCTTTTTTCGATCGTTTTTCTGTTCGCTTTTTCGCAAAACACGAACGCGCAGGTCGAATTGATCTTTAACGATTCTGCGCCGACGCTGGAAACGGGAACGGCTTTGTCGCAAGGCGCACGTTATCGTTTCCGAACCGTTGCGCCGGGAACGGATGCGCTTGTCACTTTGACAACCATTTCAAATGCGACTTTGGTCACGCTCGATGACAATACTTCGAGCGCAAACCGTTTTCAGCCCGTTATTCGAACGAACGGCGCGAATATTACGGGTTACGTAAAATTCGATTTTCAGCTCGTCGCCGCCGGAACTGCGACGGCGCGAACCGTTCCGAGCGTTTATTTGAGCGCGCAGGACATTGACGGAAACGGTGTTGCAAATACTATCCGTGAATGGGTTGAATTTGCCGGAACGAATGCCGTGACGGTTGCTTCGCCGACACTTTTGACCTCAGCGGCGGCAATTGCGGGCGGCACACGTTATATTCAAACCGACTCGCTCAACAATCAAGCCGGAATCGGAACCGACAATCGTTATGAGATGTATACGACACTCAACAGCAGTCTTTCGACTTTTACGATCGTCGGCGGAAATACGGTTGGCGCAACGAGTTGTGCGGTCGGCGATACGAGCTGTGACCGTTTGAATTCGTATGCTTTCGATGCGGCTTCGTCAAATGTGACCGCGCCCGCGCCCGACGTTTACGTGACAAAATCTGCGCCGTCATTAGTCAATCAAAATACTTCGTTTACATACACGATCACGGCGCACAACAACGGACCGACAACTGCCCACGGCGCAACGATTTCCGATACTTTGCCGTCAAATTTCACGATCACGGGATTCGGCTGCACGGCAACGGGCGGCGCGGTTTGCCCGACATTGACGTCGCCAACGAATGTTTTTATCCCGACATTTCCGAGCGGCGGCGAGATCGTTGTGACGATCACGGGAACGGCTTCGACAACGGGAACGGTCACAAACAGCGTGACGGTTTCGCCCCCAAACGGTTCGACCGATCCGAACACGGGAAATAATACGGCGACCGTAAATACGACGGTCGTTCCGGTTGCCAATTTGAGCATTGTAAAATCGCAAAGACAAGGCACGAGCGGAACTTTTCAAACGACTGCGCTTTCAATCAATCAAAACTCGACGATTCAATATCAACTTTTAGTAACGAATGGCGGAACGGCGACGGCGACAAATGCCGCGATCAGCGACACGGTTCCGAGCAATGTGACAGGTTTAACGGTCGTCAGCGCGACTGGCGCAAGCGGCGCGACCGCGTGTTCGGCATCATTCGGAGCGTCGCCGAATCAGAATGTTTTGACGGGAAATTTCAGTGCCCCGAGCGGCGGAACTTGCACAATTATTCTTCAAGGAACGGTTTCAACGGTCGGAAGCATCACGAACACGGCGCAAATTACTCCTGCTGACATTAACACCGTCGGCGATCCGAATTGTTCGGGTTCGCCCGTCGTTTGCACGGGAAATAATGTTTCGAGCGTTTCCGCAACGATCGCTCCGGTTTACACCGTCACGGGAATCGTTTTTGAAGATATATATTACAGCGGCGGCGTTGGAAGAAGTCTTGCATCTGCGAGCGGAACGGGGCGCGGCGGCGCGACGGTCGAGATTTATAATTCGAGCGGCGCATTCGTTTCTTCGGCGACGACAGCATCGAGCGGCACGGTCGGACAGTTTCAATTGATAAATATTCCCGCCGGAACTTTTACGGTGCGCGTCGTTAATTCGACCGTGACATCTTCGCGCGGCGGTTCGGGGTTGATCGGTGTGCAGACATTTCGCACAAACGGCGGAACTGCCGACACCGCAAGAGTCGGCGGCGAAGACCCGACCAAGACGGACGCGGCGGCAAACGTCACGAGCGCGACTTTGGCAAGCTTGACGACGGCAACGACGACGGCGCAATCGATCAGCTCGGTGACGATTTCAAGCAGTAATTTAACGGGCGTTGATTTCGGTTTTAACTTCGACACGATCGTCAATGTCAACAATTCGGGACAGGGAAGTTTGCGCCAATTCATCACGAATGCAAATGCGATGTCGGGCGCGGATACGAGCATTTTTATGATCTCGGACGGCGCGGCGCATAGTGGTTTGCAATCCGGTTTGACGAATCAATTGACGAGCGGCATCGCGGTTATCACGCTTTCGACGAATCTTCCCGCCGTGACGGACGCAAATTTAACGCTTGATGGAACGAGCCAAACGACGAACGTCGGCAATACGAATTCTGGAAACTTGGGAACGGGCGGAACTGTCGGCGTTGACAATTTGACGCTTTCGACCGTTGCGCGTCCCGAAATTCAGATTTCCGACGGCGCGGCAAATCTCACGCTCGGCATCGATCTGCAAGCGGCGAGCGCGACCATTCGCGGCATTTCGATCTACGGTTTCGGGACGGTAACGAACAGTGATGCAAACGCAAATATCCGTGTCGCTACGGCAGCAACTTACGCGACGATCGAACAAAACATCATCGGCACGACCGCGAGTTCGTTTACCGATCCGGGCGCGGGAACACGTTCGGGCGGCGACAATATTCGGCTCGTCGGCGCAAGCGGTGCGACCGTGAGAAATAATCTCATCGGTTATTCGGCAAGCAAAGGAATCGGTGTCGAAAGCGGTTCAGCGGGAAATCTGATTCAAAATAACGAGATTCGCGGAAACGCGGTCGGAACACCGAATCTTGATGGAGTTGATCTCGAATCGGCAGGTTCGGTCAACAATACGGTGCGCGGAAATCTCATCGCCGATACCGAAGGTGTCGGCATCGATTCGCACCAATCAAACGGCGGCAACACGATCGTCAATAACACGGTCACGAACAACGGCATCGGCAACGGCGCGGAAACTTCGGGGATAAGAATTTACGGCAGCGGAAATGTTATCGACCGCAACATCGTTTATGCAAACTACGGCGCGGGAATTCAAATAACTTCTGCGGCAACGGCAAATACGATCACGCGAAATTCGATCTACGCGAACGGCACGGTTTTGAACAAAGTCGGTGCGGCGGCATCGAATCAGATTGGAATCGACCTGCAAAACGCCGTCGATTCGGCATCGACAGGAACTTCGCCTTTCGTGACCGTCAACGACAACGGCGACGCAGACAGCGGCGGAAACGGGCTTTTGAATTTTCCGGTTTTGGAAAACGCGCGGATTTTGAACGGAAATCTTATCTTGACGGGTTTTGCGCGTCCGGGCGCGACGGTTGAATTTTTTATCGCTGCGCCCGATGCTTCGGGTTTCGGCGAAGGTCAAACTTATCTTTTTACTTTTACGGAAGGTTCTGGAAGCGATACTGACGCGACGAGTGCGGCTTATACTTCGCCGTTTAATTCGTTGAATGTCGGCGCGGACACGACGAATCGTTTTCAATTTTCGATCGCTTTGCCGTCGAATGTTGCGGTCGGAACGGTGATTACTTCGACGGCGACTTTAAGTTCTTCGACTTCCGAATTCAGCAACAACGTGACGGTTGCCAACGCGCCGCCGAATATCGGTTTGGTCAAAGCCGTTTCGCCGACGGGCACACAGCTTCCCGGCACGGATTTAACTTACACAATCACGTTTACGAACACCGGCGGACAAGGCGCGGCGAATTTTCGTTTGACCGATCCCGATCCGTCGAACGTGACGATGCGGCTCAATACGAACACGGATTTCAAACTTGGTTCGGTCACGAATTCGCTCGGCACGACCGGACTGACTGCGGCGGTCGCATATTCAAACGACAACGGCGCAACTTTTTCATACACGCCCGTTTCCGCAGGCGGCGGCGCGGCGGCAGGTTATGACCGCAACGTGACGCATCTGCGCTGGAGTTTTACGGGAACTTTGAGCAATTCTTCGCCGAACAACACGGGAAATATTTCTTTTGTCGTCAAAATCCGCTAGAATGCAAGTGATTTGCGATTTTCAATTTGCGATTTGCGATTGATTTATTGTTAAGCGATGAAAAGATTTTTAACCACAGAGACACGGAGTCGCAGAGATTTATAAGGATTTTCAATCTGAAATCTGCTCTTTAAAACTCCGTATCTCTGTGTCTCTGTGGTGAAAGTATTTTGTATGAGCACAGATAAAGCCGAAAAACTCGATGCGCGCGCCGAATTTGCTTTTTACGAATTGTCCGAGCTTGCGGCGATCATTTGCCAAACGCCGCTTGCTTTCGTCAATTTGAATGTCAAACGCAACGATCTGCGCGTCGATTTTCAGGAATTCGCTTTTGAATTTCACAAAAAGCTCAAACCTTTCCGCGTTTCGATCGTCGAAGATGCTTCCAAAGACAAACAGCTTGCCAAAAATCGTTTTGTAAAAAATTCGCCGAACATTCGTTTTTACGCGGGAATTCCGCTCATCGATGCGGCGGGAAAAATGTTCGGTTCGCTCTGCGTGATCGATTATCGACCGCGAAAGTTGGATTCGGAACAGGTTGACACGCTGAAAATAATTGCGCGGCAGATCGTTTCGCAGTATGAAATCCGGCGCGAATCTTCGCAGAACGAACATCTTTTGCTCATCAACGAAAAAATTATCGAAGGTTTGCAGAGCGAACTCGACGCGCTCGAAACGGCGGAGATTTTGAAGGCGGAAACGACTGAAGACGAAAAGATTTTGCGTTTTTCTTTTTCGGCGGATTGGAGCAAAAAGCCGAAGTTTGCGGAGATAAACGCGACGCGCAAAAAGGAAAAAACGAACCGCGCCGTCGTGCAGATGCTCAACAATAAACGCGTTTTGATCGCCGATCCGAGTTCGCGTGTGCGGCGGCTTTTGCGTCAATACAGCGTGATTTGGGGGTTGGAATCGGTCGAAACTTCGACGGGCGAAGAAACTTTGAAAACATTGCGCCGCGCTTTTGAAAACGGCAAACCTTTCGAGCTTGCCGTGATCGACACGAGCCTGCCCGACCGCGAAGGTTTTGCGCTTGCGCGGCAGATAAAAACCGACGCAGAGCTTAATAAAACGCAGATAATTTTGATGACCGCACACGGTCAGCGCGGCGATGCTCTGCTTGCCGCCGAGATCGGCGTCGCGGGTTATCTGACCAAGCCTTTGCAGGGCGCACAGGTTTTCGACTGCCTTGTTTCGGTGCTCGCAAACACGCCGCCGCGCATCGAAAACAGCGCGATCATTCTGCCTTCCTTGCTCGAATCGCACGACATCGCCGACAAGGAAACCGCCAAAGAAGCCTTCAACGTCTATCTGACCGAAACTGAACGCTTTTTGGAAGAAATAAAAAGCGAACTCAAAAACGAAAACGCCCGCAACATCGAACGCATCACGGACACGCTCTACGGCAATTCGATCGCCGTCGGCGCAGACAATATCGCCGTCATTTCCAAACAGATCAACGAAAACGCCACCAAAAACGAACTCAAAAAGATCGCGCCTTTGCTCGAAAACTTCGTCGAAGAATTTTCCCGTCTCCAAGCCGAACTCGTCGAAATCGGCGACGGTTTGATTTCATTCAATCAACAAACAAGTCAGAACCGCCTGCGGTAGCGGGCGGGTTGATACGAGCAATAACATTTCGGTTATTCAATTTATGAGATCAGAAATTAAAGTCCGTCTAAATACAAACTTAAATAAAAGTGGAAAACCGATATTTAAGTTAATGTTGGCATCGCAGGAATGAGAATTAAATTTAATCTTAGAAGAAAGCGATTTAGCTTTGATTCAAAATGTAAAAACAGCAAAATGGGATGATCGATCGACTGTGAAATTAGGCAAATGCCTTGGCGCGCAATCTTTCTGGACTTGTGAAAACGATATTTTATCAATTCTTATCGGTGATGATGATGAAATTTGGGATATGGGTTTTTTAATGCCTCAAACAGTTATTGAAGATATTATTTCTGAGATTGAGCGTGAAACATTACAGAAAACAAATTAAGCAGAAATGCAAAACTCGTGAACGATGCTGGAAAATAAATAATCAATTAGTTTTGCTACCTTGCAGACAGTCGCTAAATTGTGTAAATCTCTTAGTTTATTCAAGATTCGAGATTTAAGATTTCCAATCCGAAATCCAAAATCCGAAATCCGAAATCGCTATGAAACAGACATCTTATCCGCGTAACAAAGTTAAAATTTTACTGCTCGAAAACATCAGTCAATCGGCGGCTGAGGAATTTTTCGAGAACGGCTACACGGAAGTTAAAAGAGTTTCGGGCGCATTGAGCGAAGACGAATTGATTGCCGCCGTCAAGGGCGTACATATCGTCGGGATTCGTTCGAAAACGCAGATCACCGAAAAAGTTATTGCCGCCGCCGACCGGTTGCTTGCGATCGGCTGTTTCTGCATCGGCACGAATCAGGTCAATCTGAAAGCCGCGACCGAAAAAGGCATCGCCGTTTTTAACGCGCCTTATTCGAATACGCGTTCGGTTGCCGAACTCGTGATCGGTTTGTGCGTGATGTTGATCCGCAAGATCGTTGACAAAAACATCGCCGCGCATCAGGGAAATTGGCAAAAAGACGCGAAGGGAAGTTACGAACTGCGCGGCAAAACGCTCGGCATTATCGGCTACGGCAACATCGGTTCGCAGGTTTCCGTGATGGCTGAAGCGATGGGTTTGAACGTCGTTTATTACGACATCGTGACGAAATTGCCGCACGGAAACGCGAAACAAATCCGCGATCTGATCGAACTCGTCAAACAATCCGACATCATCACGATGCACGTTCCGTCCGATTCGACGACGCGCAATATGTTCGGCGAAGAAATGTTTTCGTATATGAAAAAAGGCGGCATTTTTATAAACTACGCACGCGGCGACGTTGCCGATCTCGACGCGCTCAAAAAATACATAGACAACGGAACAATCGGCGGCGCGGCGATCGACGTTTTTCCCATTGAACCAGAAAAGAACGGCGACGCTTTTGAAAGCGTTCTGCAAAATCTGCCGAACACCATTTTAACGCCGCACATCGGCGGTTCTACCGAAGAAGCGCAGGTCAATATCGGTTTCGACGTGACCGCGAAATTGATGGCGTATCTCGAAAGCGGTTCGTCAAACGGTTCGCACACCGTTCCGTCTTTGAGCCTGCCGCCGCAGGAAAATACGCACCGCATTTTGCACATCCACCAAAATATTCCCGGTGTCTTGGGCGAAATAAACTCGAAGCTTTCGGGACGCGGAATCAACATCGTCGGGCAATATTTGAAGACGAACGAAACGATCGGTTATGTAATTCTGGACATCGACACACAGCTTTCGGGCGAAGCTTTCGAGATTTTGAAGGACGTCAAAGGAACGCTGAAAACCAGAGTTTTATATTAGGAAATTAACAGGGATAACAAGATAGACAAGGATCAAATACAACTTTTTTATTTAAGCCGATCT